>JAAZIZ010000224.1 GCA_012800565.1 Lentisphaerota bacterium | reverse complement strand
TTCCATTTCCTGGGGCAAAATGGCTGCATGGGGCTGTTCATCGACACCGCCCGCGAAGCCTGGTGCACCGCCGCGCCAATGTATTATCTCCTGGCTCAGCTGACCTGGAATTGCCAGGCTGATGAAAAGGCCATCCTGAAAGATTACTATCAGCGCGGCTTCGGACCGGCCGCAGCAGCAGTCGAAGAATATTGGCAAGTCTGGGAGGAAGCCCGGCGCCAGGTGATGGCGGCTATGGATTTCCCTCCCTCAGCACGTTACCGGCTGGAGATTTTCCAAATCATCCGCAAAGTCTACAGCGGCAGTGCTTTGGCCCAGGCGGACGCCTGCCTGAAGCGAGCCGAAGCAGCCGCGGCAGATTCGGAGCTGTTCCGGCAGCGGGTGGCATTTGTGCGGGCAGGCTGGACTTTCACCGACCTGATGTTCAAATCTGCCGATGTCATGGACACGGTGCGTAAAACCAGCGGCACCGACAAGACGGCGGTGGCCAAGTCACTGGACTACTGGCAGCAGATCAAAGATATTGTCGCCAAGCATCCCAACAGCCTGGAAATGGGGCAACTGATGAAAGCGATGCAGGGCAAGAAGTATATGGGAAATATGGAAAACTACTTCGGGCCGCCATCGCTGGCTTTCCAGAATGCCCTCGATGCCAGCATCCCGGTCGAGCCCTCCGGCAAAGAATGGGAACTGGTCTATGACAGCGATTTCAGCAAGCCTGCCGAGCTGGAAAAATGGCAGGTCACCGCCGGCGCCTGGGAAATCAATGCCGGCGCACTGTGCTGCAAAACCGACAGCCGAATCCTGTTCCGGCAATCGGTGCCCGGCTATCAGCGCATCGAATTCACCGCCCAGGCGCTGCCGGAAGCAGATGGACTGGTCTCCGATCTCAGCGTATTCCTGCAGGTGCCGGCAGAGGGAGACTCCCTGTCTGCCGGATACTTCTTCCAGTTCGGAGGCATGAGCAACACCCTGCATAAAATCATCCGCAAGGGAAACACCGTATGGGAAGAACACCAGCCCAAAGTCCGGATCGTGGCCGGACAAAAGCATCAGATCGTAGTCGAGAATGACGAGGGACTGCTGCGGCTGAACGTCGATGGCAAGGATGTACAGGTGCTGCGCGAAAAATCCTCCCTGACCGGCAAAGATCACGACCGGGTAGGCTTCTATTTATATTCCCCGGCCAGGGTCGAAAAAGTCAAAATCTATTACAAACCCATGGATGATGGTATGATTTGAGGCTCCAGGCCGGACGTGGTATAACTCCCGCCCGGCCGCATTCCCCTGCCACCGCACCAGCTTACAAGCTGCCACAAACACCCCAGGCGCGGAGATATCCCGTTGCAGAGCAAAAAGCGGCAATGCATGGGACGTATGAATTAAGGGGACGTATGAGACGTATGGGACGTATGAATTAAGGGGACGTATGAGACGTATGGGACGTATGAATTAAGGGGACAATGGGAGCGGTATGCTAAAATCGCCCATCCCATTGTCCTATTGTCCTATTGTCTCCTCCATACGTTGCATACGTCGCATACGTCCTATTGTCCCATGCAATTCCCCGAGCCCCGCACGCCGCCCTGCAGACCTATTACAAATTATAAACCAAAAACAAATAAAGTTTTGATTCTGGCTTGACAACGGAAAATTGTAGATTAGCTTAAGCATTAGGGAAAGTGTTTCCCTTTTTATTGGAACTTTTTCGTGGAGTGTTTTTTGTGATGCCGGAAGAGCATTATTTTTGACAGCGCGAACGCAGGTAAAGACAAGGAGGCCGGAGATGCAAAAGCCGAAATCGAGAGTGTTTTTCACCTTAATCGAACTGTTGGTCGTTATCGCCATCATTGCTGTTTTGGCTTCGATGCTGCTGCCAGCTTTGTCCAAGGCGCGCGAAAAGGCCAAGATCATATCCTGCACCAACAATCTCAAGCAGCTCGGTATGGCGCTGATTATGTACACGCACGACAGCGACGATTACTTTCCGACCTGCAGCCAAAAGGAAACCAGCGTTGCGCCTGTCCCCGCATTTCCTAATTTTCTCAGGACCACGCCCTGGTCAGCCCGCTGGTATCTCGCCTGGCACAGTGCGACTTATCCGTATGTCGGTAACATCAAGCCCTACAAATGCTCCAGTAACCCCAAGGATTACTACATGGTCAACTACGCCATGCCCGCCGGAGCCGTAGTTAGGGCCGAACCTCATCGTGAGACGCTGTTCTGGCATCCGCGCGTCGCCAATTCCATTCCCTACCCCGGCAACTGCGTTCTCCTGTCCGAAAAAGGCCTGGGTTCCGGCGCGTACATTCTCAATGGCGGATATTACGCCATGTGGATTGGCCATAACTTTGGGGCCAACGCCGTGCATGCGGACGGTCATGCCCAATGGTGGAAAGGCACCATCGGGGCCATCGGCTTCGGCAGCTGGCCAGGGCCTGCCAGCACTGGACACTCTTATCGCATCGTCAGCCAAGCGTTCGTAAACTGGGATAAGAAACGTTTGTGAACTGGGATAAGTGAGCAGCCGGCACCATTGCCGCCAGCCTGGAGCTGCCAACGTTGTTGCTGGACAGATGATTATGGTACGCGTTGTCAACTATTGTCTGTCAGCAGTAGATTTCGCCCATTAACACACTATGGTAAAGGAAAAATTATGAATATCCGGCAAATCCTGTTTCTGACCTTGGCCTGGTGCATCTGCAGTGGAAGTGCTTCTGCCGCTGACTTGGAGCTGTTCGCGCCTGGAAAAATCCTGCCCGTGATAATGGCCAAAGACGCTTCCCAAAATACCACCCGGGCGGTGCGGGACCTGGTCCTGTACCTGGAAAAAGTTTCCGGCCAGCGCCCGCGGCTGCGGACCGGGGAGGCACCCGAGCTCCCGGACGCGGCGATTTGGGTCGGTGCGCATCCGGCCCTGCCCCGAGTCTTTCCAGGTATCGATCTGTCTTTCCAATATCCCGAGGAGACACGTATCTACTGCGACGGCAAGAATCTGCTGATTATCGGCAAAGATGTGATACGCAGAAATGACAAGGTCGTGCGGCAGTGCGAAAGCGGCACCGCCAATGCCGTCTATACTTTCATCCAGGACGATTTGGGCGTGCGCTGGCTCTGGCCCGGCGATTTGGGAACCGACTGCCCGCGGCTGGAACGCCTCAGCATTGCACCCATGGACAAGCGCTATCATCCGCAAATCCTGACCCGGGACCTGATCCTGCAACCGAAAATTTCCAGCGACTGGCTGCGTTGTCAACGCATGCTGTTTGCCAGCCGCGACCACCTGGACTACT
>JAAZIZ010000223.1 GCA_012800565.1 Lentisphaerota bacterium | reverse complement strand
TCCAGGATTCTTCCCTGGGCATGGTCTTCATCCGCAAACTGACCCCGAATACGGACCAGATTTTCTTTTCCCGCAGCACTGACGAAGGTCAGACTTGGAGCGAGCCGGTCCATTGCAGTCAATGCTGCCCACAATTTCCGTATCTGGTGGTAAACAACGACCGCCTGCGGCAGTTCTCCAATGGCCGCCTGGCCATCCCGGTGAATCTCTATGCTCATGGCGGGCATACCCCGGAAAACCTCGAGGGGGCCAGCACCGGCATCATCTATTCCGATGACAATGGCTGCACCTGGCAGCTCTCGGAACACATCATCATTGAGGAAGAGAACATCATCCCGCCGCCGGTCATCTCGCCTGACAATCCGGAGGCCTGGGATTGGTGCCTCAAGCACCAGTTCAAACAACAGGAGCCTGGCGTAGAACAGCTGCTTGATGGCAGCATCTATCTGTACTGCCGCACAGTGCTGGGATATATGTACCATGCCCGCTCTTTCGATAATGGCAACACCTGGACCGCCTTGAAGCCGTGTTTCGACCTGCCCTCCCCCTGTGGACCGCAGTCCATTCGCCGTATCCCCGGGCAAAAACGCCTGCTCTGTGTCTATAACGATCATCACGGACAGGCTTTCGCAGGCGAAAACTGGAACTGGCGCACGCCGTTGACCCTGGCCGCCAGCGATGACGACGGGCATTCCTGGCAGACCCTCGGAGAGGTGGAGGACAACCGGCATAACTACTGCTATACCAGCATGCTGTTCCTGGATGACAAACTGCTGCTCACGGAATACGAGTCGGAAAACAAAGAAGACGGCAGCCGCCGGAACCTGGCTAATTTAAAAATGCAGCTGATTACCGACTTCCAGGCTAAATAAGAAAATCTTCCGGGACCGAAAAAGCACAGGCGCGGAGCTGGTTGACCAGCCCCGCGCCTGCTTGTTTTATTTACTCTACGACTTCGCGATTATGCGCCTTACATCAAGGCACCAATCTTCTGATACAGTTCCAGGCGACGCATTGCATCTTCCTCGCATTCCTTGAAGAGCGTGTCAGCCTCGGCTGCCGCAGCAGTATTGCGCAGGGACCGGTAACGGCCCTCACCCGCCAGGAATTCCTGGAATTTGTCATTGACGTCCTTGCTGTCCCAAGAGAAGCGGTTCTCTTCCTTGGCAGGATTGTAACGGTACAACGGCACATAGCCGCATTCAACCGCTTTCTTCTGCGCTTCCTGATGATACATCATATCAATCGCATGATTGATGCAGGGAGCATAGGCCATAATCAGGGACGGCCCCTTGTATGCTTCCGCTTCCAGGAAAGCATTCAGGGTCTGCTGCCGATTGGCACCCATAGCACAGCTGGCTGTATAGACGTAGCCGTAGCTCATCGCCATCAGGCCCAAGTTCTTTTTGCCGACCCGCTTGCCGTTGGCGGCAAACTGCGCCACTGCGCCGATCTGAGTCGCCTTGGAGGCCTGACCGCCAGTGTTGGAATACACTTCCGTATCCAAAACCAGAACATTCACGTTTCTGCCGGAAGCCAGGACATGGTCCAGGCCGCCAAAACCGATGTCATAAGCCCAGCCGTCACCACCGATGATCCAGACCGACTTATCGACAAAGTAATCTGACAACTCGTAAGCCTTGGCACAGTGGGCACAAGCAGAAGCGGATTTCTGCAGCAGTGCCTTGGCCGCCGTCTGGGCCGCAAAGGCCTCGGGCGTGGCGACATCCCAGAGCTCCAGGCATTTGCCCAGAGCATCCTTCAAGTCAGCCGGTGCCGGTGCCGCGGCAAGGATGGCCTCTACATTCATCTTCAGCTGCATGCGGTTGGTATCAATGGCCAGACGCATGCCCAGGCCGAACTCGGCATTGTCTTCGAACAGGCTGTTCGCCCATGCCGGACCGCGCCCGTTTTTAGCCTTGCAGTAAGGTATGGTCGGGAAAGTACCGCCGTAAATTGAGGAACAACCGGTAGCGTTGGCAGCGACCATGCGCTCACCGAACAGCTGGGTCATCAGTTTGACATACGGTGTCTCACCACAACCGGCACAGGCGCCGGAGAACTCAAACAAGGGCTTCAGAAGCTGACTGCCTTTGACAGTCGTGATTTTGTTGCTGCCCAGGATGTTGTCGGAAGAGTTCTCGAAGAAAAGAATATTATCCTGCTCGCCGCGGGCACGCGCAGTCTCCAGGGTCTCCCATTCCAAAGCCTTGTTCTCTTTGCTGGCTATCGGGCAGGACTGTACACAGACACCACAACCCTGGCAATCCTCGCAATACACCTGGACCTTGAATTTCAAATTCGGGTCCGCTTTGGGCTTGACATCAACTGCACCGAAACCAGCCGGAGCATTCGCAAGCTCTGACACCGGTATCAGCTTGGTGCGGATGGCAGCGTGCGGGCAGACCATGCTGCAGATGTTGCACTGGATGCAGTTCTCGGACTTCCAAATCGGGATGCGCGGAGCAATGCCGCGTTTTTCCAGGCAGGAAGTACCGCTGGGCAGCGAGCCATCGATGGACATGGCGGAGACGGGGATTTTGTCTCCCTGCTGAAGCATCGCCGGCAGGATAATCTTGCGGGCGAATTCATCTGCATCTTCTCCCAGCAGCGGGGCAGGAACATAACAGTCAATCCCATCGAGACTGGCCGGCACCGTGACCTCTTCCAGAGCAGCTGCAGTGTTGTCCACACAGGTCCAGTTCTTGGTCACGATATCCATGCCCTTCTTCTTGAAGCGCTTCTCAATCGACTTCTTCAGCATATCAATGGCCAGGTCCTTGTCCAGGACCTTGGAAATGATAAAGAACGCGGTCTGCATGACCGAGTTGATACGCTTGCCAAGCCCGGCGGCCATGGATATCTTCAGAGCATTGATATTGTAGAAACGGATTTTGCGGGAGATGATGATCTCCTGCATCTCGCGGGTCAGTTTCGAGAAAACCTCATCGTTGCTGAATTCCGAATTGAGCAAAAACACACCGCCTTCTGTCAGGCCGGAAATCATATCATAACGCCCGATGTAGGCAGGGTTGTGACAGGCTACGAAATTCGGATTGGTGATCAGGTACGGGCTGGTGATCGGCTTCTTGCCGAAACGCAGATGGGAGACCGTGATGCCGCCGGATTTCTTGGAATCATAGGAGAAGTAGCCCTGGGCATACATGTCCGTGCCATCCCCGATCATCTTGATGGAATCCTTGTTGGCGCCAACTGTGCCGTCCGAACCCAGACCCCAGAATGTGCAGCTGATGGTACCTTCCGGCTCACAAGCAAATTCCGGGCCTACAGGCAGCGAGAGCTTGCTGACATCATCATTGATGCCAACCGTAAAGCCATGGAATGCCGCGCCAGACAGATGATCAAAGACAGCTTTGACCATCGCCGGAGTGAATTCCTTGGAGGACAAGCCATAACGACCGCCGATCACTTTGCAGGCGCTATATTTTGAGTCGTGCAGGGCATTCACTACTGCCAGATACAGAGGCTCGCCTGTTGAACCAGGCTCCTTAGTCCGATCCAGAACCGCAATGCTCTTTACCGTCTTAGGCAGGGCCGCCAGGAATGACTTGTTGTCAAAGGGCAGGAACAGCCGCACATTGATCATGCCCAGTTTGGCACCCTTTGAATTGAGGTAATTGACCGCCAAAGCCACCGTCTCCGCCCCGGAACCCATCACTACTATCACCTTTTCAGCATCAGGCGCACCGACATAGTCGAACAGATGATACTGACGGCCAGTCACAGCCGCGAGCTTGTCCATGTATTTCTGCACAATTCCGGGCAGCTTGGCATAATGCAGATTGGTGGTCTCACGACCCTGGAAATAGACATCCGGATTCTGGGCTGCAACATTAATCTTCGGCTTCTCAGGCCGCAGAGCACGCTCCCGGAAAGCCTCAATATACTTCATATCAACCAGGGACTTCAGGACTGCATAATCAAGTTCCTCGACCTTTTGAATCTCATGCGAGGTACGGAAACCATCAAAGAAATGCACAAACGGAATGCTTGCTTCCAGGGTCGCCAAATGCGCGACTGCGGCAAGGTCCATCGTCTCCTGCACCGAACTGGAGCCCAGCATCGCGTAACCCGTGGCGCGGCAGGCCATCACGTCCGAGTGATCGCCGAAGATCGACAGAGACTGCGCAGCCAAAGTACGGGCTGAGACGTGAAAGACCGTCGGCAACATCTCACCGGCAATCTTGTACATGTTGGGGATCATCAGCAGCAGACCCTGCGAAGCAGTATAAGTCGTGGTCAGGGCACCGGCCACCAGAGAACCGTGCACGGCACCGGCTGCACCCGCCTCAGATTGCATCTCCACAATATTCAAAGGCCGGCCGAACATATTCAAACGACCCTGGGCAGCCCAGGAATCCGCCAATTCACCCATTACCGAGGACGGCGTAATCGGATAGATCGCCGCTACTTCGCTGAATGCATAGGCGACGTGAGATGCGGCGGTATTGCCATCAATCGTGACCATTTTACCCATTTCGTTACTCCTTAAATAGTTCCATCAAAGCACATTTTTGCAGGCAAGAGGATGACTCGCCCCAAGATTTTGGCATTTAATAAATATAAGGCTATTCGCTTTTTTTACAAGGCCGAACCGGCCAAATTGCAGTATTTTATAATTCCAGGAATCCTGCCGCGAATTGCCTTGCAACAGTTCCTGCAATTTGCCGTTTGCCGTAAAAACTGATTTTGCTCTTGTAAAAATGTCCATAGATGCTATGTTAATGTTCCGCCTTTTCTGCTGCGCATCAGTCGTCTGCTCCTGGCGACTTTCCTCATTTCTTATGGAGTCTGTGGTATGAACAAAAAAAACAACTCGTCTCCCCGGCCTTCCCTTACGCCCAGTCAACTGCAGGAATATAAAGAGCTTCTCTACGCTGAGCGCAATAGGGTTCTCAAACGCCTGAAAGCTTCTTCGATGCATTTTGAGGCTGACCGTCAGGCTGGCGACGAGGGTGCGGATATCGGCAGTGATGATTTCATCCGCGATACTGGCATCTCCATCATGGCTGACAATTCCCAGAAACTGAACTTGATCGTTCAGGCGCTGCGGCAGATTGAGCAAGGCACTTATGGTATCTGCCAGGATTGCGGGCAGCTTATCGGCGAGGGACGCCTCAAAGCCAAGCCGCACGCACGTTACTGCATCAACTGCAAGACGATACGGGAAAAGAACGGCGGTAGTCGTCCCGATGAAGCCTGAGTTTCCTGAAGACAACGGCAATCTGGCCGTAACCGACAGCCCAGCGAATGCTGCAGCTGATGCCCCAAGCAATTTCCTGCTTTCTTTCTGGCGCCTGCCAGGCATACTCGCTTTGCTTGTTTTTGTTTTGGATTATCTCAGCAAAGCATGGGTGCTGCGCCACTGGCCACAGCCGAATATCATTTACCGGGAAGTGATTCCCGGCTTTTTCAGTCTGGTGCATTTCCAGAACACCGGCGCCGCCTGGGGGATGTTCGCCCAGCATACCTGGGCGCTGGGCATAATATCCTTTCTGGCCTTGCTGCTGATCGTAGTGTTCTTCCCTTTCTTGACAGAACGCCGGCCGACCTTGGCCATACTCTATGGTATTTTAGCCGGCGGCATTGCCGGAAACCTCTATGACCGGCTCTTCCGCGGCTTCGTGGTCGACTTCCTGTTCTTCTATTATCGCGACTACCAGCATTCCTGGCCGGCTTTCAATATCGCAGACAGTGCCATCACCTGCTCCGTCATCGCCATGATTGTCTATTCGCTGTTTTTTGCCAAAGGTTCCAAGAAGCCTGGGACCGACAGCCCTGCAGCCGAAAAATGAACAGTACCGGATTATGTCTGGCCATTCTCGGACCGACCTGCAGCTGGAAAAGCGAGGTCGCTTTGCGGCTGGCGGAGAAATACCAGGGCGAGATCATCTCCTGCGACTCAATGCAAGTATATCGCGGTCTGGATATCGGCACCGCCAAGCCCAGTCTCGCCGAACGTCAGCGTGTCCCGCATCATCTGCTCGACTGTCTGGACTTGCACGAGCGCTATGATGCCGCCCGTTTCGTCCGCGAAGCCCGGCGCTGCCTGGAAGACATCTGGGGGCGTGGACGCCTGGCGTTGCTGGTCGGTGGCACGGGATTGTATGCCAAATCTCTGATCTACAATCTGCCGCTGTTGCCCTCAGATGCTGCCCTGTCCCGCCAGCTCCAGCAGGAACTGGCTGACGCTGGCCCGGCCGTTCTTCTGGCACGCCTCGAAAATGCCAGCGCCAATACTGCCCTGATTCCGGCGGAAGTGCGCACGAACCCCAGGCGATTGCTGCGGGCCTGCGAGGTACTGCAGCTGACCGGCCATCCGCCCTGGGATTTACCCCGGCCGGAGCCCACCCCGGACCCGGCGTTCCGGCAGTTCTGTCTGCTGCCGCTGTTTGAACTGCTCAAGCAGCGTATCCGCCGCCGTACTGCTGCGATGCTTTCCGCCGGCTGGCTGGAGGAAGCCGCCCGGGCGGAAGCCGCGGGTTTATCCCGTAGTCCGACCGCCCGGCAGGCTCTAGGCTACTCTGAGTTGCTCGCATATCTCTCTGAGCCCTCCCCGCCCGGCTTGGCTGTCCTGGCAGAGACTCTGAGCAATCGCACCATCCGGTACGCCCGCCGGCAATACACCTGGTTCAGGCATCAGCATCCCGGTGCGCAGCAGATCATTATCAACAGTGAAGAGCAGGCGCTGTCTTATATTCTGGATAACATCACAACTTCGCTTTCACTATGAACTCAGCCGGTATAAAATATACCAGCGGACGCTGGCATGGATACATCGCTGCTGACTGGCAGAATGTGATCCCTGATTTGGATGCCTGGCTGGTCGCCCATCCTGGCCAGCTGGTAGTCAGCTATCGCTCCCGGGAAGTACGGCGCATTGTGACCCCGCAGGGCGTGCTTTACGCCAAGATTATCCGTGCGCTGACTGATCCGGGCCTGACCGGTCGCGACCCGGGCAGTTTCCTGAAATGGTATTGCCGCCCTTCCCGCGCCATTGCCACCTGGCGAATCTCCTGGCAGATACTGCAGGCGGGATTCCGCTGCGCCAAACCGGTGCTGGCAGTGCGCAGACGCTCCGGCAGTGGCTATCCAACGGACATTTTCATCAGTGAAGATGTACAAGCCCAGGCACTCAGCGACTGCCTGCCCCAGACCCCGGCGACTGCAGACGATCTGGCCGCCATCCTGGGCCGGGAACTGGCCGCATTTCATCAGGCCGGTTTTGTGCACGGTGACTGCATCCTGCGCAACCTCTGCCTGGATTCCGAATCGCGCCTGATCTTTCTGGACAACGACCGCAGCAAGAGAGTGTCGTGGTTCTGGCCTTACCGTGCCTGTCGCCGCAATCTGGCCCAGTTGGGATACAGCGCCAGGCGCCTGGGCTTGCCAGAAACATTCGTGCAGAAGATGTTCTCTGCTTATGCCCAGGCCGCAGCCTGGCCGGAACCGAAAGCGGCCGCCGAAACCGCCGCCCTGCTGGCTGCCATCAATCGCCGCCTGCAACTGCGGGAGCAAGCATTACGCCGTAAGGCCGCCCGTTCCAGCCAATGACATTGCGCTTTGGTATATATGGCATCACCTTACTACAAAGCGATCATTAGTTATTTTCTGGAGGGAATGGATTCTGTATGCAATTGCAGCAGTTCTTCATCCAGCCCATAGCGGAAAACCTCGATCCGATGATTTTGGCGTGCAATGAAATCCCCTGTTATTATCGGCAACTGGAAGGGAAATAATCCTGGGTTGTGCAATAATTCAGCCAAGCTGCTTTTTGCTTTCGGATCTGCATGAAGTGCTGATTCGATCAAAAGGATGGCCACATCCGTGTCGGCAATGCTCGATACTGCAGCTTTTTCATAACAGCCTCTTGCCTTAGAATCCTTGAGCACACTCCAGGCAATAAAGGATCGTATGACGAAGCGTGCATAGCGGCTCACGGTTTGCCGGTCACCATATTGCTCTTTGAGGCGGTTGATGATCTGGGCCTGCGTCACCTGATCTTGCAACGCCAACAGACGCCCTGCCTGCCTGGCCACATTGAACCAGAATGGATAGGCCGCAGAGATCATTCCCCAATGAATTGCAAGGGACATGGACGGAGTGCCTGGCTGCTTCGATGTTTGCGGCGCGGGAAGATCATGCAGTAACGCCAATGCAGCATCCCGAAATGGAATCAGTTCGGGGGCAGGGGTAATCCAGATATTCATCAGATTATTTACGACAAAGGTACGAGTCAGACCGCTTCGTTTGCCTTCAGAACCGCTCCCCTTTCTGTCCGCAAGGAACTCATGCAATTCTTTGCGGATCGTTTGGGCATTGAGTCCAGCCAGCAATAGATTTGCTGCTTTTTGCATCCATTCGAGACGGATCTCCTGCTTGATACCAATCGCTTCATGTCTTTTGCCCATCACCGCGTTCTCCTTTCAAACTTTACCAGGGGAACGATGACTTCTTCAATGGCTATACTCCCATGACCTACAATGGTGTCGCCTTGAGTTACAAATGCGTCGCGGCCTCCTGCCAGCAATGGAAAGTAGTCCGCAGGCAAGCCGACCGGTTCCCATTCTTTGGCAAACGGGAAATTCTCAGTGACTTGAGCGCGCAGTTCGGGTGTCGGGTAAACCCGCGCCCGCTCACTGCGAGTTTCGGCAATCACACCTTCAGATGGGCATCCTTTGCCTTCACACTGGATGTTGCCATGATCCGAGGTTAGCCAGACTTCACAGCTATAATCCAGCAGTTGGTTGACCAGTGCGGAAAGAAATCCTGCATGGCACCACTGCTTAATCTGGTTATGCATTCCTGCGGAACCGAGTTGCATGCCGTGCATGATTTTATCCACCTTGTCTATAACCAGCCCAATCACCCTGGTTTTTTCAGGGGAAATAAGCGATTCCAGGATGCCGGCGGCGTCACCGTCTCCAAGATTGCGTTGATAGATGACATCCCAAGGTGACAAGCCGCAATCTTCCCAGAATAGCTTCCATAACTTTGCTTCACTGTCCGTGGTGTGGATGCTTTTCGGGAAAAAGAACGGTGATTTTCCGGCAAAGATCGATTGTCTTGACACGGAAGTCATGGTTGGAATCCATGCCAAGGTGGCGGACTCGCGAATCAGCAGGCTGGAATCTTGTTTTTGCAGTACTTGGCGAATGGTTATCCACTGATCCAGAGCCAGCCCATCAACGACGATCACTGCAACCCGGCTGCTTTTCGAATCTTCAATGGTTCGTGCCAGGTAGTGTGGCAAATGGTGCAGCATAGCCAAATTTGCAGGCGGCAAATTGATCAGACTGGAATAGTGTTGCTCCAACCATTGGGCAAATACGGCATTGAAAGTATTTCCGGCTTCTATGAACCGGTCATGATATTCG
>JAAZIZ010000222.1 GCA_012800565.1 Lentisphaerota bacterium | reverse complement strand
GGATGAATTCAGCGGCATCGATCTGCGTACCCATGTTGTCGCCGGCTACGGCTACTTCTTCTTCAAAGAAGAGGATACCCAGCTGCGTTTCCGTATCGGTCTCAGCTATCAGCGCCGGGAATTCGAGACCGGCAGAAATGAAGACACCTACGGCCTGGACCTGAATCTGCATTACGAACGCCGGATCGACGATTGGGGCACTCTGGTCAGCGACCTGACCTACACCCCGGGCCTGGACGACACCGATGACTACCGCATCTACCACGAATCCGCCCTGGATATCCCACTGCTGATGCAGAAACCGCTCTCCCTGCGTCTCGGTATCTCCAACGAGTACAACAACCTGGTGGCCGAAGACGTCGAGCGTCTCGATACTACCTACTTCGCCAAACTGGTCTACAAGTGGAAATAAACCGCCGTTAACTCCTCCGAACAAGGGGTTTATGACGGCGCGTAACGCCCCGCTCCTCTAACAGGAGGGGCGAATCATTTTTGCGGAAAGCAACAGCGGCATTTTTTGCCCCTTGTTGCTTTCCGTTTTTTGTATTATATTATATCCTTTAATTGCAGGTCTCTGCTTCTGGCTAAGATGCCGAGATTACGCAATACCGCAGTTCCGTTGCAACCTCAACAGTTCCTCCATTCTGACAGGGTCAGCAACATGACTACCACGACGCCAAAACCAGCACCCCGGCTTCAGTTCCGCCTGCTCTTGGTACTGTTGCTGTTTCTGGCTCTCGAACTGGCGCATGAGAAAGTCCCGTTCCGCCTGCAGCCGGACCACGCAGACCATAATTTTTCGGCGGCCAGGCAGACCACCCCTCAGCGTCCCGATTCCCCGGCCAGTAACAATGCGCAGTTTTCTTCCGGCAATGCCGGAACGAGTCCTGCGGCAGCATCCCCGCGACCTACCGGCGCGACTTTCACTCTGCTGGCACAATCGCCGGGGCAAGTGCGCTTCCGCTTTGAACTTGGCGAATTCTCTCTGCAGGAAATCACCCGCCCGGACGGCACCTACAGCCGGATCATCCTGCCGCAGGCGCAGATGCTGCAGCGCTGCGGACACCCGGAACTGCCAATCTTCCGCACTGACTTCGCATTGCTTCCGAATGCCCGGGCCATACTGGAAATCACTGCCAGTCAGCAGCAGGAGATACCCTGCCTCCCACCCCTGCCGTCACCCGGCGAACAACTCTGGACTGAACGCAGTACGACTGCTCTGCCAGACCCGGCCATCTACAACGCCAGTACGCCCTATCCGCCGCTGCTGGCCAGCTTGGCCGGCACTTACCAGCTGCGGCAAGTATTCGGGCAGTCCCTGCAGGTTTCCCCGCTGCAGTATCTCCCCCAGGAAGGCAAACTCCTGGTCTGCCGTAGTTTCGAAGCCACTCTGACTTTCCTGGACGAAGACGGCAGCGAAAGCCGGACCTTGCCCCGGCTTGATGATAACGGCTCTTTCGCCTCCCTGCAGAGCCAGCTGTTCCTGAACAGCAACGGCCTGACCCGCGGCAGTAATCCCAGCGTCGGACAGTTGCTTTTTATCTTCCCGGACGGCTGGGGCGACGCCCTCAACGCTTATGTTCTCTGGAAACGCCGTCTCGGCTTCCAGGTCAGTCTCGCCCGCTATCCCACTGACACCGGCAGCGGCAGCAGTAATATCGCTTCTTACCTCGCCAACGCTTACAACAGCAACAGTCTGACTCACGCAGTCATTATCGGTGACTGGGACCTGGTGCCGCCCAGCCGGGTCACTAGCGGCCCAAATAATGTCCCGCCAGGACCGAATGCCTCCCGCGATGTGACCTCTGATGCGCCCTACGCCTGTCTGGCCGGAAGTGATTTCAAGGCCGATATCCTGCTTTCCCGCATCAGTGTCCGCAATACCGGAACCCTTGCCGGAGTACTGGCCAAACTGCAGGAATATGAGGACGGGCGAGAGACCGCAGCCGGCGTCTGGCAGCAGCACGGGCTGTTTCTGGCTTCCGCAGATGGCAACTCTGCTACGCCTTTCGACTGGAACAACAGGGTCGAACCCTTTGGCAAGGTCAGCAAGGATTATGCCTACATCGATCACGAATTCAACACTCTGACCACTGCCGGGGCATTCCTGCCTGACAGCTATAAACTCTATGCTAATCATGTACCTACACCTACCGCCAGCGGTGTCAGCGATGGCCTCAATGCCGGCGTGTCACTGCTGTATTACCTCGGACACGGCCAAATCAATTACTACAGCACCAGCGGATTTTCCAGTACCCATGCTCAGGCTTTGACCAACGCAGGCAAACTGCCTTTCGTTATGGCGCCGGTCTGCCATACCGGGAATTTCGCCTATACCCAATACGACTGCCTCAGTGAAGCTTTGCTGAATCACTCCGCGGGTGGCGCCACCGCCGTCATTGCCTGCAGCGGCGAGAGTTATTGGCGGGCTCCCATCGTGTCCATCTGGGCTTTCACCGACTCCATCCTGGCAGCAGATACTGCCCAGCGCCCGCTGGATAATGGCTCTTACGCCTGGAACAGCATCAGCCGCGGCATCGATTACTGCCTCGGAACTACCGACGACGAGCAGGGCTCAGCCGAATACTTTATGCACCTTATGCATCTGTTCGGCGACTGCAGCCAAGTGCCCCGCATCGGAGCTTTTCGGGAACTCACAGTCGATTATGCATGGACTGCCGATGGATTGCTGGTGACTACCACCTGGGATAATGATATCCCGGCACCATATACTGCCGTCTGTCTGGAAATACCTGACGTGACCTTTGTCTCCGGCCGTACCGGCAGCGATGGCCAGATCGTCCTGGATACCTCCAGGCCTCTGGTTGACAGCATTCTGCGCATCAGTGACCCCAGCGCTCCCGTGCAGGAAATCATCGTCGCTGGCACCATTGAGCTGGATCAGGATCAAGACGGCAAGATCAATCACCAGGAACTGCTCGCCTGGCTGAGTAACTGGCTGGCCCCAACCTCTACCCGCAGCGAATTTGAACTGCAGAGCGCCTTGGCGCAGTGGACTGCCTCCGGCTGGCAAGGCACTCGCACAGTACCACCCGCCGGTGCCGCGACCGACATCGCCAAGACTTACCCCGCCGCAACCAGCAGTGTCCGCATTAACTGCCCGCAACGGAGCGAACTCGACCGCCTGGCCGATACCGGCGTTGACATCGTTTCCCGGGAAGGCGATGTCGCAATCGTTTACACCGACGATGCAGGAATCCAGGATTTGCTGGCCCAGGGCTTCGAAATACTCAGCTGCGAGCCGCTGAGCATAACCCCGGAGACCAGAGGGGTGCTGCAACCAAGAACCAGCTACCCGACTTTCGCAGAGACCAACGCTGCACTCTTGGAGTTGGCCCGCGACAACCGTGACTTTCTGCAGCCTTCGTTTGTCGGCAAAAGTACCCAGGGACGTGAAATCCTGGCCGCCCGCTTGAGCCTTGCACCGCCCGGCAGCGCCGTCCCGGAGCTGCTGATCGTCGGCGGCATCCACGGCGATGAGCGCCCCTCGGTCGATATGCCCCTGCGGCTGCTGGAGTACTTGGTGGAAATGCGGCACGCCAGCAGCGATGAGGCCACCGCAGTACGGGCGTTGCTGCAGAACTGTGCGCTCTGGATTCTGCCCCTGCTGAACCCCGATGGAATGGTCAGTGGCTCACGCTATAACAGCAAGGGCGCCGACCTGAACCGCAATTTCCCCGACGGGGTGCTCCTGGGACAGGCGGGCGATCCCTTGGGCACTTTCCGGAATGCTGACAGTCTGCGCCTGGCCGGATTGCAGCAGGAACAAATCGTGATTATGCGCTGGCTGGCAGCCCGTAATATCACCGCCGCATTGCATCTGCATACCGGCGCAGAGCTGGTCTGCTTCCCGTATGGCAATTACATCGGTTCGACCTATTACCCCCATCTGGCCCGGGCACCGCACGAGACAGAATTCCTCGACCTGGGGCAGGCCTATGCAGATGCCAATCCTCGCATCAGCACGGTGCGTAATGCGGCTTCCTGGTTCAAGGTCATCGGTGAACTCGCCGACTGGCAGTACCGCTATCTCGGTACCTTGCCACTGACCGTGGAACTGGTCGGACCGGCAAGCAACAAAGAGCCAGCCTATGCAACTATGGATACCATCTGGCAGGAGAATCAGCCGGCCTTCCTGGCCTGGATGCAGCGGGTCATCGAATTATATCCGCAAGGATTGCCTGAGTCGGGGACCCGCTCTGACCCCGACTACAGTGCGGAATTCCTGTCCACCAGTGAACAGTATCTGCCTGGCTTTGCCCAGTCCCTGAAATTGCAATGCGCAGAATTCACTGCCGGTCCCCCGGAAGCGTTGATTCTGACCCTGACTCTGCCGGGTGGCTGGCAGGCGGACATTGACCTCACGGCCGCTCTGCCGGCACGGTCCGTCCGGCGGGAAAGTGCCAGCGAATTCTCTTTCCTGTTCCTGCCGGAAGACGGCGATTGGGGGGACCGCAGCCTCAGTGTCTCTGCTACCCCGCCTGAAGATATCAGCGCCGAAGCCATCCTGAACGGCACACTGCACTGGCTGAATGACAGCAGTACAGTGCCGCCACAGCACTGGTTGCCCCTGCCGGAACGCGATTTCGAACAACTCACTCTGCAAGCCGGCTGGAACCTTCTCGCCCTGCCGCTGACCCCAAAGCGAAGCGTCCTTTGGCCAACAGACATACTTTTTACCTGGGACGGCAATAAGTTCCAGACCGAGACCTGGCCACGCCAGGGGGTCGCATTCTGGGCCTGGCAGGAACAAGCATCCGAACTGAGCTTCAGCGGCTGGCATCGCGATGACGATGCAACCCCGCTCCCCGGCTGGCAATTGCGCGGCAGTACCTGGCCACAGACCATTACCAATTTCTACCGAACCGGGCCTGACCACGTGATGCAAAAAATCCCCGTTGCAGTCATTTCACCCCCCGAGGCAGTCTGGATTTTCCGGTAGGAGACAGACTGATTTTTCCTTAAAGACGATAAAAACAAGCGAAAATACAAAAAAAACACAGAAAAACTGTCCCGGGATTTGCTTTTCCCCCTAACTGTCTTGTATATTACATAAATTCCATTATCATGGACTAATGACAATCAAGCTGGCAACTTAACCATAACTTTCAATGGAGAAAAAATGATGCCTAACAGACTGTTCCGTGCCGCCGGTCTAAGCGTGCTTGCTTTCTTCGCCATAGGCTTGACCGAACTGAAAGCCGATGATGAGATGTTCGACATGAATTCCATTATTGTCGATTCACAGCTGTATATCTGGAACAGAGTCTCAGACTTACTTGACATAATACGCGGTGGTATAGCCGGCGGGCCGGGTATCGGCGCGGAAATAGCCATCACCGAATACGCTCAGCTCGGTGCTTACGCGAACCACGAACGCGGAGTCACTTTCCCGCATTTCGTAATACCTTTCTGGCTGGTCGATTACTACGAAAGAAATGAGCCCATCTTCGTAAACCACGAGGGCAAGTATGCCACCGCCGCTTTCGGTCCCTGGCGGGTCGAGAATACTCAGGAAATTGCCGCCATTCCACGCCATTTCCCCAGAGACAAATGGGATATCCGGGCTCAGCTTGATGCCGCCCTCCTGCATGCGTATATCGCCATCCGTCCTACTGAATTCCTGGACTTTCTGGCCGGTTTCGTCGGCTGGGACCCCAGCGCCGATGACCAGCACCTCGACTATGTGGCCACCCGCCTGCCTGCCGACCAGTTCGGACGCGGCTTCTGCAACATCCTCTTCGGAATCTTCGAAATTCCAGTCAATATTCTGCGGGTCACGGCTGCAGAAGGCGACCTGCCGGGGCTGTCCAAAGGTTTAGGGCTGGGAGTCTGGCGGTTCTTCTGCCGGGAAGTCGTCGGTGTGGTCGAACTGGTAGCTTTCCCCTTTGGCTGGCAGCCGATCATCGAACCGGATTATATCTTCCCGATTAATCAGAATGTCAGCTGGAGAGTGCGCAGACCCGCTTTCCATAAGCAGTATTGATAACCGTTCTGAAATCATCAGCACTGTCCCGGAGAGGACGGGACGGTTGCGGTTCAAAGCCAAGTTTTGCTTTTTCCCCCTGAGCGGCTCCTTAGACCAGTATCGGTTTTATTAAGCAATGGGGACGACAATTATTTAACGACTCCTTAGCCAACCAGGCAATAGCAGTTTTTCTGCTTGGATAATTTGGTAATGTGCAAAATCTTGTGATGAATAACATCTTTAAGGAGGCGTGTGTAGTTCAGGCTTATGTCGCGCCCTTAACAGGGCTCGGGTGGTTGGGGGGGGACTCGTACCCGGGGCGGCGCGTCCCTGCGGGCCGCTTGCCCTGGGCTGGTATATCACGCCCCGTTGGGGCTTTTAGCTGTTTTGCGGCTTAAGT
>JAAZIZ010000221.1 GCA_012800565.1 Lentisphaerota bacterium | reverse complement strand
GCGATTTCCTGGAATTTCAAGCCGGGACTTGGCAGCGCAGTCTGACCCGAGCCATGGTCTTTCCCCCGCCGACTCCAGATGACGTGCTCTTTATCCAGGACAGCATCGGAGTAGATGTGATCCATTATTCCACGGATGGCCCCATCATGATTCCCATTTTCATCAATCGTTACTTCGGAGACCCCGAGGAACGCGCCCGACAGATCGAGACTGGCGGCATTCCCCGTACTGTACGCCTGATCATGCCCGCCTTTGACGTAGACTACGTCACCGGCCGGCCGTACCATCCGGAACGCGATTATGTGTACTTCAATGACCAGTTCATCGGCATTCTGTATGGCAGCAATATAGTCTGGAAAATTAACATCTTCCCAATCCCAATTGAGCTGGTGAATTTCCCGGATACCATGGGTGGCAGCGCCGTCAACTGGGTGCGTATCGACGTAGACGTCGAGAATTCCAGGCCTATCTGGATGACTTCCATTGACTGGGCCGCACTGGCAATACCAGCACCACGACCAGTAATGCTGGTACATGGCTGGATGTCAGACAGCAGTACCTGGCGGCGTATGCAGAACAGCATTCGCAAAAATACCGGCGTGCCAACCGTGGCCATTGACGTGAACCCGACTGGGGCACTCTTTGAAAATGCCTACACCCTGAAATATGAACTGGAAGAATGGCGCCAGCGTTTCGCGGTGCAAGAATTCAATATCATGGCCCATAGCAAAGGCGGACTTGATTCACGCTGTTACACCAACTCCAACACTCATTCCGAATACGCCCATGATGTCCACCAAATTTTCCAAATTGCCACCCCCAATGCCGGCAGCCGGATGGCTGATCTGCTGTACGACTATCACCATCTGACCCTGGGACAGCAGTTTTTCCTGTCCATGTTCATCAGCGCCAACGAGCTGATTAAAATCGGCACTTGGCATATCACCACTGAGTTCACCCGCGAATTCAATCGCCGTAGCCGCCAGGGCCGCTCCCGGGCCGGCCTTTCTGTAGTCAGCGGCAGAGTGCCAAACCGGGCTTTCTGGCTCTTCAACTTTCCTTTCCTGGACATTGCGGAACTGGCCTATGGACACGATGACAATTCAGCCGATCCTCATCACTGGGGCGATGGTGTAGTCTCGGTCGCCAGTGCTCATACTTTCGCCACCCCCAGGAGCGCCTCACCACTGCGCGGAACAAACTGCGACCACCTGGATATTATCTCTGATCAGGCCACAAAAATCGTGAAAATATACCACGATGATTTGCTCGAACAGAAAAAGCCCACTTATCAGCCGGAAAATTACCACCAACTCATTGATTACCGCAGGTCTGCCGCAGAACAACCCCAGCCCCTCCGCAGTCAAAGTGCGACAGTACGGGATGCAAATACACCGTTCGTCCCGGACTTGAATGCGGATTACCCCTGGAAAGATGTCTGTACCACCTGGGACGGCCGGCTGGGACCGGGCGAAAGTGCGAACTGCCAGTTTTTACTCTCGCAACCCCAGGATATTTCGTTTTTATTCCTGGGCCTCACGCCGGAATTACCGGTCACAGTAACCACCCCGAATGGGACACAGTACTCCAACCAGGAGGAAAATACTTTTTTCGGTCTGCCCCAGGTGCTCGACGCTAAAGAAAGCGCCCAGCCCCTGGCGGCTCTGGTCACTAACCTGGGCACGCTGCCGCTGATTGAAGCAGAAACAGGGACATATAGAATCAGCCTGGGGCCCAATCCAAAGGACGAAGACATCATCTGCCAAATCGCAATGCAGGAAAAAACACCATCTTTGCAATTCCGCCTCTGGCCCCGCAGCCGCACCGCGAAAACAGGGCATGATTTCGTGCTCTTCTGCAGCAGCAAACTGCACCAGGAATTGCTCAATGAGCAAAAAATGCAGGTACGGCTTCAGGTAGTGCAGGAAAAAGACGGCGAATACGGCCGCCATTATGATGGCGGATTTTTCCGTGACGACGGGGCATACCCGGATCAGATTGCCGGCGACGGCGTTTTCACCGCCGCTTTCACTATACCCGAAGCCGGCAGTTTCGTCTTCTTCGCCAGGGCTGAAATCATTCCCGCCCCAGGGCTGAAAGCCAAAGCATCAAGCTTCATCCTGGGAAATGGCAGCGCCTCCACCAGCAAAATCAACGCAGTACGGGAATTCTGTGGCCTGGACAGCAATGGCGATGGTCTTTTCAACGATTTGCAGGCGTTCTGCGAACTGGACATCGACACCGAGAGCCGCTATTACCTATGCGCTGAATTATGCGACCGCAACGGCCAGCGCGTCAGTACCTGCAACAGTCCGGAAATCACCCTCGCCCCTGGCCGGCAGGAGGTAATACTGTCATTCCCCGGCCGGGAGATTTTTCAACGCGGGCTTGACGGCCCGTACTGCATCAGCCAGCTCACCTTGTATGAGGCAGGTGACAATATGCTCTCTTCCGCAGAACTTGATACGCACTCCAGTCAGCTTGGCAGTGACGAATATCGCTTCCTGGAATTCGAGCATGAACCGATTTGCATCTTTGATTCCGGCCGTGACTGGGCCGTGGACCAAGACCGTGACGGCTGCCGGGAGACCATCAATGTCGAAATCCAGGCCCTGATCGCGCCTACGTATGCAAGGAATTATGTTTTGGATGCCAGTCTTTTCGATGCTCAGGGCAACAAAGTCGCGGATTCACGCATCTATGTAAAACTGACCCACACACCAGAGTCACTTGGGTTGAACACTCTGACTTTCCCTTTCAACACCAAGGACATCGTTGAGTGTCGCTGCAACGGCCCATTCAGATTCGGAGGCATCATCGTCCGGCCATCCATCAAGCAGGACTGCATCTACCTGGAATCAAGTTATCAGACCGCCGCCTATAGATTCCGTGAGTTCACGCCGTTGGGAAATATCATCAATGTCAGTGACAATATTTCGCTGACCTTCAACCATTGGAACTTAAATCCCAACAGCGGTGCCCTGACCGCTACTGCGACCCTGCAAAATATCGCCGGCAAAAACGGCGCACCGCTGGAAAAAGCTTTCTGGCTGGTATTGCCTTCCGGCAGCCATAACCGCTTATGCCAGATCGATGGCCAGACCGACACCGGACTGGACTATCTCGATGTCACCGATGCTATTGAAGCTGAGCTGCCACAACTCGGAAACTGCGATCTGAAGCTCGACCCCGGTGAAGCAGTACAGTTTACCATTGAGGTCTTCAGTCGAGACCGCAGCATCCCTCAGGCGCAGATTTTCTCGTTCTGGGCTGATCCGCCGCCTGAACCGCAAATCCCCTCCGGCACTATCCCGGATACTCCCTTGGATGACTGCGCACTGCTGCTGTTGCTGGAAAAATGGCATCGGGATGAAATCACAGATGCAGTCCTGCTGCAGGCTATCAGACAGTGGCAGACCCCGCAATAAGGCCATGCCGAACTCCGCCAGAACCAGATTCACACTTAGCCCTGGAGGCCACTATGTCAAAAGTCGTTGTTTTATCCATGTCTTCCGCGTTGGTCGGTTTTCTCGTATTCATTTACATTGCCATGCCTGCTTCGCACAATCGGGGCGCATCGCTCCCGGCAGCGGCAGACGGATTTGCGAAGCAGCACTTCCTCAAACAGCCGAAACCACCAATGCACAAGCTCAGCCCGAACTATCCCGACGGCTCACCTGAACTGGCTGAGTCCTGCCTTGCAGCAAGTCCGCTGCCCGCAATGGTACAAGCAGAATATCTGCAGCCGTTCCACCGCGATGTACCGGAACATCCGCCCGGATGTTCTGCCCACCCGGCATCGTCTGGCGCGGAAACGCAGGCTCTTTCGGGCACGCTCTGGAGCAACTGCACCGCAGCATCCTTGCCTCCCATCGCTAACTCCCGGCTGAGCAGGAGAACTGATGCTGACACTGCCTTGCAGTCTTCCACCCTGCCAGAGGCAGACGACCCGTTTTTCCTCTGGCGGCAGTTTTGTATCCAGGACGATGACACTCTGCGCATCAGCCTCAAATTCTGCCCTAATCCCTCCGTCAACGGCGGCAATTGCGGGGCTATTGTCGGCCAAGTCATTCCTGAGGGTTGGGAAGTCTCCTCAACCAGCCCGTCTATTGATGCCCGCGACCAGCGCAAACGGGAGATCAAATGGCTGTTCACCACGGTCCCTCCCGGCAGTGAGCAGCACCTGGAAATCGTTCTGCAGCCACTCGCTACCGGCGAAACCACCATTCTCTCAGAAAACGCCACTTTCTACCGCTACCGCACACCGTCCGGGCAGACTGCCCAATTCCCTTGTCTGGACTTGGAATGACCACCGCTATTTAGAACTTGTCCCAAAAAGTGCGTGGTGCGGGTCGGACGGGTCGGACGGGTCGGACGGGTCGGACGGGTCGGACAGGTCGGACAGGTCGGACGGGTCGGACG
>JAAZIZ010000220.1 GCA_012800565.1 Lentisphaerota bacterium | reverse complement strand
GGTATCTGCTCCTGCATTGGGTTGATGGGATTATCCGGCATAAATCTTATCCTGACAATCTTGTCCGGTGAAAATGCGCTGCGCGGCACCTGGAGTTCCAGCAGTTTTTCCTCGGCCGTCAGGCTGACCTGCTGCTCCTGCTGTCCGGCGATAGTCACTTTCACCTGCTGGCTGGGCACCCTGGCACTCGCCAAGGCGCTGACCTGCAACCCCAGGCGCAGACTCTCGCGGGGCAACTCAGGCAGGGCAAAACGCAATTCTCCGCTTTCGTCGGTCAACCAGTAACCTCTGCGAGTCTGATGCCAGAACCCAAAGCAGTAGTCAGCCACGCGCTCACGCTTCACAACTGCAGGCAAAACCGGCACCTGGTCCCCCAGGATACTTTTGCTGGGCTGACTGGATAACCGGAAATCGCTCAGCCAGCCCGAGACCAGCTCCTCATAGCGCAGATTTCTCAGCCCCAGTTTGCTGGACAGCACCGGATTCTCTGCCTGCAGAGTCAGGATGTTCTGGTCCGCCTGCTGCAGCAGACCGTGCGGAATGCGGACCTGGTACAGCCCCTTGCGCTCGGCCAGAAATCTCCCCACTTCACGCTCCCCGACCAGTACCTGGTAACGTATGCCCTCCTGCGTATCCGGCAAGAGCAATGGCGACAGCCGCATTTGCAGATAGAGCGGCTCCACCGGTTGCTCCGCTAAGGAAAAACACAAATAGGCGGGTGATTTCAACAGCATGGCCTGTTCCTGCCGCCGCCCATAAAGCATATACCCCAGCCAGTAATCCGGTAATTTCAGGCCGGATTTGTCAATCGCCAAGGTCTTGTAGAGGGTGACCTGGGCAGGGTCATCGCAGGCACTCTTCACGGCCGCGAAGATGTCCGGCGCGGTCACCTTGGTCAAATCCGGCAAGTCCGGTGCCTCAGCGGTCGTCCTGCGGACCGGGGCAAAGACCGTCTGCGCCCGGTCTGCCGCCGGTTCCAGAATCTCTTTCGGCTGCTGCCGCCAATCCTCGTTCTCAAGATAGAAGCGCACCAGCGGACGCAGATCACAATTGGCGAAAGGCGCATCCGAGATTCTCAGTTCATCACCTGTTTGATACGGCGGCTTGATCAGTATTGCGGGGTTGTAAACTGAAAGATCGCAGGGCGCGGCAATGCCTCTCTGCTCAGTGAAAAGGTGGCGATGCTCATATTCCAGCGGCATCCCGCCGCCGTGGTCACCCATAATCACAATCAGCGAGGAATCATAGACACCCTTGGCTTTCAAATTGTCAAGCAACCCTGCCAGCTGAGTCAGGGCAAACGCATTCTCTTCGCGATTGAGCTTGGGGTGGTAACTGGTATCGTCGGGCAGAAGATTGCCCGTGCGGTCCAGGATCAACGGTGAATGGGTCAGCAACGAATGGTAGAGCAGAAAACGAGTCGAGTCAGGTGAAAAATCTATCTCTTCCACAAGCTGCTGGGTGAAATCGCGAACCAGCAGCTTAGTATGCAGGCGTTTGGCCTCATTCATGGTTTTGCGCAGGTAGGCTCTGGCCAGACGCAGGGGCAGAATGCGGGTGGCCGCCAGCTGCAGAGCGACCTTATAGTATCCGGCAGGCATAGACACCACCAGCTGGTTGCTGGGATGAAAATACCGCGTCCAGCAGGTGGTCAGATAGTTATATTTTATGCCTTTGGCGGCTAAATCGTCAAACAGCGAATCCTCGACTACCACATCGCGCATCTCCGGGATAGTCTTGGGCTGAGCATAAATCTGCTCGCCATGCAGTATCCCGGGCAACGCCCAAAGCGTGCAGCTGCCGGGAGAGGACGCCCGGCGATAGAAAGTGAAATCACGGTAGAGCGCCCGCAGCTGCTCGTCTTCCTGGAAGCCGATATCAAGAAAAGTCCCCTGCAGGGCATCGAGAATAATCACCACGATGTTCTTTTCCCGGCCCAGCAACCGGAAATCATCGAAGCCGGTCTGGGAGAGTTCGTCATAAAAATGCCGGCCGGCCGTGAACAGTACCAGCAGAGCGACCGCCAGGAGTATAAATTTCCCCAGGCGGAACTGGAAGCGCCAGGCCAGCAGGGTGAGGCACAGCGCCGCAACAATCCCGCCCCCGAAACGCAGCCAGTCGGCCCGCACCTGCTCCGGCGTAAAAGTGCGCATAAACTCCGTGCCGTCAAAATTGCCATACTGGGCCGGCAGAAAAACCGCCAGCAGGAACAAACTTAAAAGCAGGAATTCCAGCACCAGCAGCAGCCAGCGCACCTGCCGGCGAAAAAATTCCCAGTGCCAGGCCAGAGCCAGATAAATGCCCGCGCCCAGCAATCCCAGCAGCAACGCCAGCCCGCTCAGCTGCACATATACCAGCGAGGAACTCTGGTTATCGACAATCAGCGCATTGGGGAAAGCCCCCAGACATAAACCCACTGCAAATAAACGCCAGAATACTGCCCAGGTGGCAGGAAAATTGACCGCCAGACGCTCCTTAAATGATATGGACTGCATTTTTTGCCTTTATCTATACAATACTAATACTACAACTCGCTTTTGACCTAAAAATAACAGTACGCGTAAATATACCCCCGCTGTAATGATACGCAAACAGATTTCTTGCATTTTTTTGCCCAATACATCCCATTGTCCCAGTGTCCCATGCCATACGTCCAATGCTCTTCACTTAATGCACATTGCCAAGTCATTGTCAGCGGTCGAGCAATCGACTGGACAAAGAATTTTGCCTTTAAGTCAGGAGTATTGCTCCCGCAGGTGAGATACATAGACTAACCCTGGGGATGTG
>JAAZIZ010000219.1 GCA_012800565.1 Lentisphaerota bacterium | reverse complement strand
TGTCCGACCTGTCCGACTTGTCCGACGGCACTATGCAGCCTTTTGGGACAAGGTCTATATAGTCCAGGCCTGCAACTAATCTCTGACCGCTCTGGCACCGGCAACGCCACAACCTGCGGGAGCACTGCCGGGTGTTTGACTAACCCCAACCACTATGGCGAAGCTCTTTTTCAGTACCAGTTCGCACCTTAACCATTTTGAGCGAGTGATGGCACTACTGCCATGGTCCGCCTCCGGCAGCCCCCCGCTCGCGCGCGCGTCCTGAATTCAGGGATGCTGGAAGGCATTGCCAGTGCTGTCTATTTTCGCGGCCCCCCTCGCGCACGCGTCCTGATTCAGGGATGGGGGTTCCCCCAATCGGTGGGGTGGGCCCCACCGTCAGAATCAAGGGCACGGAGAAAAAAATACTGCTTTTGGCAATTTTGTCAAGGTACAAATCGGCAATTGCATATAAATACCTTGTCCCCGCCAATTGTTTCCCAGTAAAGGACCAAAAATCCCAGCCACGGGAGCGGCTGAGACCGGGTCAGAACCCGCATCTCAGCTGGATATACTCCATGCGCCTGTAGGGGGCTGTTATTATCCTGAACTTTTCATTTCTGTAAGATAACTACATCATTTCATCTCAATTTGTAGTTATCACTGTTGCGCAGTGAGGCAACTACAAATTTCACGGTATCAAGCATCAAACGTTGTTAAACAGCAGTAGTTATCCTGTCGCCGTGAAAAATTCAGGTTATTATCGCTCTTTCCGGCGCGAGCCAGGTCATTCCCAGGCCAACCGGACACGGCGCCTCTTCGGCGACAATCTATCACCAATCAGCGCACATTAACAAAAATCAAGGTAGAATTGCCGGCAGGCTGCGCCAATCAGCTGTGGTTGCTGTCCAACAGGTTTCGGATCAAGGCCAGCCGCCGCTGGCGGACATGCTGCACGAATTCCAGTTCGCTGGCCACCATCTCCTCCAGACTGCTCTGCAGTGCCCGGCGACGGTCCAGGAAATGGCGGGCAGCGGAGATGATGCCACTGATTTCCCGCAGTATGCCGCTGCTGAGGAAAGTTTGCATTTGGTCCGGGGCGAGGATATTGCCGATATAATCTTCGTGCAGGATGCGCATCAGATAACGATAGCGCCTGGCGACTTCGGCGGCCAGCAGCGGTCCGCGGCGATAGCTGGCGTAGAAAGTCGCCAGAAAGGCTGTCACCTTGTCGCGCTGAGCCAGAGAATCGAAGCTGCCGCTGACCAGATCGAGCTCTGAACAGGCCAGGTTAAAGGCGACCTGGTCACCGAAAGTCAGGCGGCGGATAGTCTCCAGCGGCTTCCGCCGCTCTTTGAGATCGTACAGAAAGGTGCGATGGACAATTTTTTCGGACAGGCGCAGCACCTTGTCTTCCCAGTCCTGCAGTCCTTTGCCGACCAGCCCCAGCAGCGCCATCGCCAGCTGCTGGGCGCCATCAGGCAGCCGCAGCAACTGGTCCGCGACCAGCAGCACCGGACAGTACAACGCACTGATACGGTTCAGTTCGGCATGCAGAGTGTGCTGCAGCCATGCCTCTTCTTCCTGCTCGGACCATTCCAAAGCCACAAAGCGCTGCACGCATTCACCCAGGCTTTGCAATGCCATACTCAGCCATTTGAGCAGGTGCGTGTCATCCAGCTGTTCCCGCTCGACCAGGAAGCGCAGATAGGCGAGAACGGAATTGCGGATGCTGGCCTGTTTGTTCCAGGACCGCAAGGCCTGGTGGCAGAGCAGCTTGTCTCCGTAGCAGACCACCAGGGGCCAATATTCCAGCAGGCTGCTGTCTGCACACCAGGTTTCTACCCAGGCCAGCGTCTCCCGCCGCAAAGTCCGGCTGTCCGAGAGCACCAGGAGGAATTCCCGGATCACATCCGGGTCGAGCGCACCGTCGTTCTCCTGCAGATAATCAAGCAGCCATTTTTCCGCCCGCCCGGGTGCTTCCAGCCACATCACCCGGAACGTGACTTCCAGTACTGTATCCACCACTTCCAGACGGCGTCGGAAAGCATCGACCGCCCGGGTCAGGGGCTGGGAAATCTGGGAGCGATTCAGCAGGCGGCAGCGGTCCAGGATGCTGTATTGCAGGCCGGAGTACGGTACGAGTGCGGCAGACAGCGAGCGGGTTTGCGGTTGTTGCGGCGCGGGCAGAGGGGCGATCTCGCCGGCCTCGGTAAGCAGCCGGGCATGCCGGTCCAGTTCACTGAAATATTCCTGCAGGGTCTCCTGGCCGTAGCGTTTGGTGGGGCTGCCGCAGTACAGACGCAGCAGTTTCCGGAATTGTCCGGCGGTCCAGTCAAAGCCCTCTTCTCCGACCAGGGTGGCCAATTCCAGCAGTCGGTCGCGGTCTGGAGCGGATAACTCCGGATTCAGGTTCTCCAGTTTCCGCAGGCGCGTCTGCAGTTCAGGCAGATGACTCTCGGAAGTATGCAAAACGACTGCTCCTGCTAAATGACCAGTGAGTATGCAATCAGGCACCAGAACCTCTATCGGCCTTCCTGCAGGCGGCGGGCGAATTTTTCCGGCAGTCCGGCGGCGCGGATTCTGGCTTGGGCGGCGGCGATATCGTATTCGACCCGGATCAGTTCCAGTTCCCTGCTTGCAAGATTATAAATCACTGCGCAGGCACGCGGATCGCGGTCCCGGGGCTGTCCCACCGCGCCGACATTGATCATATATTTCAGGTCAGGTTTGATGATGGTCTTGCGGATATAGTCCACATACGGTATATCATTGGGAACTTCAATGCCCAGCAAGGGCGAATGGCTGTGCCCGCAGAAAGCCAAGGGCATGGTCTGCATTTTGAAATTGGCGGCGAAAGTAGGTTCATCAAGGCAATACGCCCATTTGATGGTATGGAAAGAGCCATGCAGCACGGTAAATTCTTCGGTCTCAATCCGCATCGGCAATTTAGCCAGCCAGCGCAGTTCATCCATGGACAGTTTGCCCTGGCACCAATAAATTGCCTCGCGGATTTCCTCGCGCAGTTTTTCCACCCTGGGGTCCATCAGCAAGGTCACATACTCATCGTGATTTCCCATCACTGAGGGGATTTCCCGTTCGCGGATGAGCTTGATGCATTCCGAGGGCCCGGCACCATAGCCTACGATGTCGCCGAGGCAGAAGACCATGTCACAGCCGCACTGGTCCAGTTTGGCGAGCACTGCCTGCAAGGCATCAATATTACCATGGATGTCGCTGATAAAACCGATTTTCGTCATTGGTCAAATCCTCAACCGCGATTAAATTATAGGCCTGACAATAGAGCAGGCGCAATAATTTTCGCCAGGCTCAAGGGTTTGCTGTAATTGAAATAATAAAATACCTATTGCTGTCAATGCAAACTGGCAATGGCGTTCTTATGCAAAGAAAAGTCCTCTACTCACTGTTTTTACTGCTGGTGACGGTGTTTTTTGCTCTGTTCTTTTTCCTGCCCGTAGGCCAGGTGCTGCGCGGCGGATTGCAGGACAGCGACGGTCATTTCACCTGGTTCTACTTCCTGGAGGTCTTCCGCAACCCGCTGTACCGGGCCGGGCTGCTTAATTCTCTGTATATCGCCTTTTGCACCACGGTGCTGTCGGCCGTGCTGGCCTTTCCGCTGGCCTGGCTGGCCGAGCATTACGATTTCAGGGGCAAACGGCTGCTGACCGGGGCGCTGCTGCTGCCTCTGATCCTGGCGCCTTTCGTGGGTGCACTGGGCATGCAGTGCATCTTCGGGCGCTTCGGAGCTTTCAACATGTTGTTGCTGCGGCTGGGAGTGATCTCTCCGGGGCAGGAAATAGACTGGTTTGCCGGCGGTTTCTGGGGCGTGGTAGTCCTGGAGGCGCTGCACTTGTTTCCGATCCTGTATTTGAACCTGGTTGCCGCTTTAGCCAATATCGACCCGATGCTGCTGGAAGCTGCCGCAGACTACGGCTGCACTTCCTTCCGGCGCTTTCGCAGAATCACCCTGCCTCTGGTGATGCCGGGACTGTTTGCCGGCAGCACCCTGGTCTTTATCTGGTCGTTTACCGAATTGGGTACCCCGCTGATGTTCAACTACGGGCGCACCACTGCGGTGCAGATTTTCTCAGGGCTCAATGACTTGGGCAGAAATCCCATGCCTTATGCCCTGGTCTCGGTGATGCTGCTGCTGGCAGCCGCAGGATATACGCTGGCGAAGCTTGTCTTCGGGCGCAAAGCCTACGCCATGAGCGGCAAGGCCGGGCGGGCTGTGCAGCCGATCCGGCTGAGGGGCTGGAAAGGCCTGCTGGTCGGGCTGGTGTTTGCCTGCATCGGCGGTTTCGGCATTCTGCCCCACCTCGGAGTCCTGGGTTTTGCTCTGGGGCAG
>JAAZIZ010000218.1 GCA_012800565.1 Lentisphaerota bacterium | reverse complement strand
TGTCCGACCTGTCCGACTTGTCCGACGGCACTATGCAGCCTTTTTGGGACAGGGTCTACATAGGATTATGCGCCAGTCCCAAGACTGAGTTATTTATGTGCTCAGCACACGATTTGGTTCTATCTGCTGCATCATAGCACCCGCAACAGCTGCGGCCAAGTCAGCATAGGGATTGCTTCCGGCAGCGGGTCAGGCAGCGGGTTGCCGGGATTCAAAACCAGCACCTGCGGAAACCCGCCGGCTTTTGCCGCCGCCAGCCCGGCTGCAGAATCCTCAAACACCAGGCATTCCGCGGGCTGCACCTCCAGCAACTCCGCAGCCCGCAAAAAGATATCCGGCGCCGGCTTTGGTTCCGCAACCTCGTCCCGGGTGACAATCGGGTAAAAGTAATCCAGGAGTCCGCAATGCTGCAGACAGCTTATAACGAACTCCCGCGGGGAGTTGCTGCCAATCGCCAGCCGCCGCTGCTCCTGCTGGATGCGCAGGAACTCCCGGACTCCAGGATAGGGCTGAGTGGAAAAAGTCTGCATCACCAGCTCATGCTTGCGCTGAGAAAGCTCCTCCGCGCTGACATCTGTGCGTCCCAGGCGGGATAAGATGCGGCGGCTCATTTCGATACTGGTGATGCCGATGTATTCCTGGCTGTCAGCATAGGTAAAGCTGTAGCCCAGCTTCTCCTGCAAGGCCAGCGACAAAGCCCGATTGTGATGCACCTCGGTATCGACCAGGGTGTTGTCCAAATCAAACAGCAATGCCTTGCAGCCAGACAGTGCCAGAGATAAATCAGTTCTTACGTAAGTCATTGACTCGTACTGCCTTGCCTTCATTTTTCGGAAGTGCTCCCGGAGCCACCAGAGCGACTTCCGGAGTAACCTGAATCTCATCCCGGATTTCGGCTGCTATCTTCTTGCGCAACCGTTCCAGGAATTGATATTCATCGGTGAACGATTCCGGTTTGAGCTCAGCCTGCACTTTCATATAATCACCCTCAGCATTACTGTCCAGGACAATCAGATAATCCGAGCCTATTTCAGCAATCTTCATCAGGATACGTTCAATCTGGATGGGAAACACGTTGCACCCCTTGATAATGAACATATCATCGCTGCGGCCTTTGATCCGGTCAATGCGACGGGCGGTCCGGCCACAGGCGCAGGGCTCCGCGATGATGCGGGTCAAGTCATGGGTACGATAGCGGATAATCGGCATGGCCTCGCGGTCGAGAGTAGTAAGCACCATCTCACCGATTTCGCCATCCGGTACCGGCTCCAAGGTATCCGGGTCCACAATCTCCAGAAAATAACAGTCCTCCCAGATATGCATGCCAGCCTGGCACTCGCATTCGAACCCCACCCCCGGGCCATTCATTTCCGTCATGCCAAAAGAATTGTAGGCCTTACAGCCGTACAGCTCCTGGATGCGCTGACGTGTCTCCTCCGAATGCGGCTCAGCACCTATAAACAGTCGCTGTAAAGAGGTATCCCGGCGCGGGTCAAGGCCCATTTCACAAAATACCGCATGCAGACGCCCGAGATAACTGGGCACTGCGTGCAGACAGGTGGTGCCGAAATCACGCATCAGCTTGATATGGCGCTTGCTGTTGCCAGCGGCAGCCGGAATGGTGATGCAACCCAGCAGCTCCGCGCCATTCTGGAAGCCAAGGCCGCCAGTGAACAGACCATACCCGCTCGAATTCTGGAATACATCGTTGGCACGCGCACCGGCCGCATACAAGGAACGGGC
>JAAZIZ010000217.1 GCA_012800565.1 Lentisphaerota bacterium | reverse complement strand
CCTGCGGAAGCTTGCTTCCGCAGCCTTGTCCCCGGAGGATTTTCGCCCTTGAGTTCAGGCGTTGCTGTGAGTATATTACGCCCCGATGGGGATTTTAACTGCTTTGCGGCTTAAGTCAAATCTCTCTTCCCATCACAAAACTTTGCACATTAATAAAAAATCCGGGAAAAGCGCTTTGCTGGAGCGTTTTTCCCGGACTTCATTTCTGGCAGCGCGTTTTTTAGAATCCGAACAGCTGCTTCGGGCGTTTATAGGACAGGAAAGCGGCGATTTCTTTGCCGGACGACAGTGACATCTGCCCCCTGACGACCATCGCGCCCAGGCTGTCCGAGAGCGTCCGGCGGAATACTTCGTGCCGGGAGCCGTAGGAGAGGATTTTGCGCGAATCCGAGACCATTCCGGCCATATTGGTCAGCACATCGACTGTGCCCACGAAATCAAGCTGCTGACGCATGCCGATATACGAGTCACACAGCCACCAGGCCAGGCCCAGGCTCACCTTGTGCCCGAAAGCCCGGGTCAGCTGCGCCAGAGTCGCGTTATGGATGGGATTCAGATTGTACAGCACGATTTTCAGCCGCTCGTCGAAGCGGTTCAGCAGGGGCAGCAGCGGCCCCACGATATCCGTACGGTGGTCGCTGATATCGCCGCCGACATCTGGTCCCAGAGCGTTGAACAGGCTCTTGCGCACATCGCGCACCGCGCCGATATGAATCTGGAAAACCCAGTCTTTTTCTGCGTCCATCTCCGCTACTGCGTTCAGGAAATATGACATATAGGCGACGATTTCACCCTCGCTCAGCGCCTCGCCCTGGCGGGCCTTGAGGAAGACGGACGCCGCAGTCTGCTCATCGACATGGTAGCCGTAAGGGACGCAGACCCCGTGGTCGCTGGCCTTGCAGCCCTTGGAGGCAAAGAAATCATGCGCTTTGCCCAAAGCCTCCAACAGCTCCGGCAGAGTCTCAATGGACATATTCCAGCGTTTGCCCAGCGTATCAAGGTAGCTGTTCCAGCCGCTTTTGTCGATGTTCATGGCTTTGTCCGGACGGAAAGTCGGCAGGACCACCCCGGGGATGCGGGAATTGTCCAGAGCCTGATGGAATTCCAGGGTATCGGCCGGGTCGTCAGTGGAGCACATGATCTCGACTTGCATCGCTTTGATCAGGCTCTGCTGCGACATCTCCGGGCGGGCGAGGATTTCACAGCTGCGCTCCCAGAGTTCTGCGGCATTGCCCGCGTTGATTTCCAGATCGAGCCCCAGGCGGCGTTTCAGGTCCAGATGCACCCATTCATAGGTAGGGTTGCCGGCGATCAGAGGAAAAACCTTGGCCAGCGCGGTCCATTTTTCCTGGTTGCTGGCATTTTTGCCGGTGATCAGCTCTTCCGGGACATTGCATTTGCGCAGGCACTCCCAGACATAGTGGTCGGTGGCGGCTTCGGCTTCCCAGATATCGGTGAAATTGCGGTCCTCGCTCAGGGCTTTGACATCGCAGTGGTTGTGGGCATCGATAATCGGCAGCATGCTGATGCAGCTGTAGATTTCCCGGGCCGGGCCAGAAGTAAGCAGATAAGAATCATCCAGAAAAGACATAATGTGAAACTCCGTAGGGGTGGTTCTCAGGCTTTCTTGATTTTGGGCGGCGTATTCTGCACCGCGCAGATTTTTTTGCTGGCGGCGCTTTCCATGCAGGCGACCACTGTAGCCAGGGCCTTATAGCCTTTCAGACCATCGAACGGCGGTTCCAGATCATCAAGGATGCAGTCTATGAACAGGTCCGGGATGCCGCTTTTGACCTGGCAGGTATTGGTGGCCACCGCACCGACTTTGTATCTTGCCACCTCGCCGTTGTTGAGCATGACCTCGACCTGGTAATTCGGGTCTGCGCCGAGGATCATCTGTCCCTTGCTGCCGTAGATGACGGTCACATTGTCTTCCTTGGCACCGTAGGTCCAGCTGGCTGTAAGCTGACCTGTGACACCGTTGGCCATCTTCAGGATGCAGACCGCATTGTCATCGACGCTGATCAATTTATTATTTTCGTCACGCTTGAGTTTGGTATCCACGAAAGCACCGGCTTCCACAAAATCCGAGCCCAGCAGCCAGGGCAGCAGATACGCCTTGTGCACGCCCAAATCGCCCATGCTGCCGACGTAGGCTTTTTCTTTTTTGAAGAACCAGGTATGGGGACCGTTGTCCTGCGACCAGGTCTCCGGTCCGCCGTGTCCGAAAGATGAGCGGAAAGTCAGGATTTCACCGATCACGCCCTCCTTGAGCAGCGCCTTGGCTTTGAGGTGCGGAGCCATCAGGCATTGGTTGTGGCCGATCATCAGTTTTTTCTTGCTGGCCTTGGCGGCGGCAATCATCGCCGCCGCATCTTCCAGGGTGGTGGCCATGGGTTTCTCACAGAGCACATGCTTGCCGGCTTTCAGGGCGGCGATGGTCAGGCGGGCGTGTTCGCTGTTCGGAGTCGCGACTATCACCGCATCGATATTCTTGTTGCTGAGCAGGGCTTTTTCCGAGGCGGCTACTTTCATGCCGTATTGTTCGGCCAGGCTCTTCGCCCGTTCGCGGAGAGGGTCATAGACCATTACCAGCTCGACATCCGGATTCTGAGACAGCTCCAGCGCATGGCGATAAATCACGATGCTGCCGGCAGCAAAGAAACCGACTCTGACTTTTTGCTCAACTGACATGCTTCTTCTCCTGGTTAGTGGTAAGTATGAGTTTACGAATGCTAATATGACCTGGTCTTGGAGACAATGTTGCGGGTACCGGAACGGTAAGAGAACAACCGGGAATTGTCTGGAACCTTATGAGCCGTATGGATACGACAATGAGATGGGCGATTTAGCTTGCCTATCCCATTGTCTTATTCATACGTCCCATACGTCCCATACGTCCCATGCATTGCCGCAGGGGACAGAGAAAAAACACCAGCCGGATTTAATCCCGGCTGACGGAATTGCTGGCGAGGAGTTTTACCAGGCGGTGTACCAGAGGTCCGGACGGTTACCGTTAAAGAAGTTCCGGTCCGGGAACCAGAAGACATTCCGGTATCCGTTGATATAGGAGGGGCGGGCGATATTCGAGTCCGGGACGCGATGCTGCGGCAGGGCCTCCACATGGGCGTCCAAAAACGCGAAGTTCTGCTTGTTGTCGTGATTGAACAGCTGGGTGGTGGTCACGGAGTTGTACAGCACCGTGACGGTAGTGCTTTCTCCAAACAGGCAGCTGCGCCCGGGAGAGTAGGCGTTGCCGGTAAAATATCCTGTGAGCCAGTAGCTCCAGGAGTACCCGTAGCAACGTCCCGAATCGACATTCGCCCGAAAAGAGGTGTCGCTGCGGGCCGGGCAGGCCAGTTTGCTGCGGTAATAGACGTTGTTATTGTAATACGCGCCGCCTATGGGCATGGCGGAAGTCTGCAGCGGTTGCCCGAGGTATGGCCCCAGGAAGCCCATATAGGTCTCTTCGCGCCAGCTTTTGCAGCCCCTGTACCAGCTGCCACCGCCCTCCCAGTAGGTCGGGAGATAGCCTGCGTTGTCGTCAGTATACTGCAGAGCTGCATGGGCGATGGTCTTGAGATTGCTGGTACAGACGATTGACCCGGCCTTGGCCCGGGCTTTGCTTAAAGCCGGCAGCAGCATTGAGGCCAAGACTGCAATGATGGCAATCACAACCAAAAGTTCAATTAAAGTGAATATGCGCTTCATAATATTTATCTCCATAAGTTTTGTGGCAAGCATAATGCTAAATATAATCTGTATCTGAAAAACAGCAAACGCCGGAGGAAATTTCCTCCGTAGAACGAAGAGGGGGTAATGGGGCAGCGACGTGCGGGGAGCGGGAAATTGCAGGGGACGTATGCGACGCAGGAGACATAGAGGACGTATGAATTAGGACAATGGAACCCGGTAAACTAAAATCGCTTGTCCCATTGTCCCCTGCCCATACGTCCCATACGTCCCCATTGTCCCCTGCCCATACGTCCCATACGTCCCATACCATCCCCCCGCGCCGGAGGCGCGGCGCACTATTCCGTCTTGCGGCTTCACAGCCATAAAAAGAGACTTTTTTTCATATTATGGCATTATGGCAAAAAAGCATTATGTTATTTAAAGCTAAAGCAAAAAGCTTTCATTTCCGTTTGAAGATAACCGGCAGGAGACAGTATTATGACCATGCGAACCAAAAATTTCACCCTGATTGAATTGCTGGTTGTGATTGCCATCATTGCAGTCTTGGCCTCGATGCTGCTGCCGACTTTAGGCAAGGCCCGGGCCAAGGCCAAGTCCATCGCCTGCGTCAACAATCTGAAACAGCTGTCATACACGATTACTCTTTATATTGATGATAACGACGGTCTGTTTCCCGGTTTTACCAGCAATCAGACCACCCTTTTCGATGATCTGACCGGATATATCAAGACCCGTGGCCCGGGGAACTCTAGTTTCCTGTATGCGAAAAGCCCGCACGATGTGGGGCCGTTTTTCTGTCCCGGGGATTCCTACCGCGAAAGTTATTGCCAGGGCAAGACCTACAGATATTTTCATGCCAGTTATGGCAATAACCCGTGTATGTCCTCCAGTGCAACGCCCGCATTCGGGGAACGGCATTTTAAAATTCATCGTCTGGTCCGGCCTGCGGAGCGATATTATATGACCGACACTTTCGCCGCCGCTGCTACTTTCGTGTATCTGCATGCCGGCATCTATCCGCTGTATTCAGGAGGCGACAGCACTACTGGCTATGTCGATATGCGACATCAGGGCAGCTGCAATATGCTCTGGGGCGATTTCCACGTCTCGTCCATCAAGTTCCAGGAAATGTACGGCCAAGGCTACTACCAGCGGATATTTGCTGTTTTTAACGATGCGCCGAGGTGAACTGCATAACTCCTAAGCGCAGTGAAGTCGGGCACAGTTGTGTCCCTGTTGGGCTCAGGGCAATATCTCCCAGCATAATTCTGTGCTGCCCAGCCGGGCTTGCAGCAGCCCGGCTTCGGAGCCGAAAGTCGCAGCGCCATCCGTAGCATAGGGATTAAAGGGGAAGATCGGCCAGCGGAAGGCAGTTCCCGGGGGCAGGCGCAGCCGGCCGCCAGGGAATTCCAGTTCCTGCCCCAGTTCCGGCGCTTGCCAGCAGATGGGCCGCTCAAGCGAGAGTTCAATTTCCTCGCCCGAGGAGCGGCGGATGCGTTGCCCCGCTTTAAGCCGGATGACGAACTGCTGCAAAGCGGTGCCGTTGCTGGCAGAGCTGCGGAGGGTGACCTTGTCCGCGCTTATCTGGCAGGACAGGGTGCAGCAGACCGGACCGTAGTAAAGGTTCAGGCCGGAAGCATCGGGCAGAAGCTCCAGCCGCTCCGGAAGATAGCGCCCGGCAGCGATGAAATTGGAGTACTCTGGCTGGTCTTTGGAGTTGCCGCCGCCGAACAGCAGGCCATGTCCCTCCCGCCAAAGCGAGAAAAAAGACTGCCGGTCCTGTCCCCAGCGATTATGTACCGGCGGAGACAGGAAAGCGCTCAGGCAGGCAAACCAGGGCCCCTGCCGGAAGACTGCCGCCTGGTCGGCAAAACGCACTTGAAATGCCTCCTGATCGAGGAGGATCGGAGCACTCGCGGCCGTGCTCCAGTGCACGATATTGCTGGCGATGGCGCCGCCCTGATAACTGGAGAAATCGCGTTCGGCCTGCAGCTGTCCAGCCAGCAGGGCAGCCAGGCGCCGGCCCTTGGCACTGCAGTACAGACCCGGCCAGCCTATCAGGTACAGATTCTGGTTGTACTTGCAACGTCCGTCGATGGTCTCGACCAGCGTGCCATCGGGATAGCAGAAGTGCTGATGGAATTCCGCCGCGCGTTCCAAGGCCGGCAGCACGTTTTCGTCGCCGGAGAAGAGGTAATACAGTCCCAGGGCATGGACATAGACGCCGTTGTACAGGGTGCTGGGGCCGCCATGCTCAGGCCAGTATCCATCCCGGTGCTGGGCGGCAGCGACGGCCCGGCACTCAGCCTGGCCGGCAGCCTGCCAATCCGGGCGCTGGAAAATCTGTCCGGCCCGCCAGCAGCTCATGCCTTTCCAGGCCGGGATGTTGTGCAGGGGCAAGGTGCTGATTTCCTTGGCTTGGCCATCATGGGCCAGAGTAAGGCCGGTGGCCCATTGCTGCTGGCGCTCCGGCCCCAGCTCCTCCAGCAGCAGCTGATATGTCTCCAGCCAGGCGTAATTCGTCCAGGGCATATAGATGAATCCCCAGCGGCCGCCATCGGTTGTAAGGAATTCAACCTTGCCATCTGGCTGCTGAAAATTGCGGATGGCATCGCCGCCGCGCAGAGCCATTTCCAGAATGGCTGGATCGCGGTAGAATTCATTGTCCGGGGTCTTATACAGCAGAGCCAGAGGATAGATGATATCCTGGTTTATGACGCACCAGCCGATGTCCTCCGGGCGGGCTCCCGGCGCCGGCGGGTTGCTGGGTTTCTTGCGGAAACGTCCGCTGTCAGCATCGAAGCTGGCGAAGTCCTTTTTGATTGCCTGAGCCAGAGTGGCGAGCATTTGTGCAGGATAAGACATCTTTTTCTCCAGGTTGCAAAAAATTATATTAAGGCAGAGCAGTATGCCGGCTCATTTCCGGCCTGCGAGGGTCTGCTGCAGACACGTCTGCAGCAGCGCTTTGCCATCCTGGGCAAAAAGGCAGTACTTGTGTCTTTCAGGGCAATTCTTCTATTGAGACATCATCTATCCAGGCGGTGCCGGAGCAGTTCATCAGTCTTACTTGCAGGTATGACTTATCTGGGGCGACTACAGGCGGGGTGGTATGGACAAAGCTGAGGTAGGTCCAGTCCATGGTGCCGTCGAGCCAGTTATGCTGCGGGAACCAGCGGTTGGCAGTATCCCAGAGGTTGAGGCAGAAACCCGAGGCGGAAGGCTTGAGCTTTACCACGTTCTCCAATTTTATCTGGGCGCTGATCCGGTACTTGGTATTCGGCTTAAACATACCGTTCAGTATTTGCCCGATGCTGGCGCCGGCGGCAGTATGGGAGGTGATACGCATCGACCTGGGCAGGCTGAAATAGACCTGTTCATCCAACTCGCAGTGGAAGACCGCAGGGTCCTGCGGATTGGTAACCCAGCCCCGGAACACGCCGTTTTCCGTGAAACCCCAGTGGCGGCCGCTGGATTTCATAAAAGGTACTTTATCGAACCCACCATCGAAAAGGATTTCTTTGCCCCCGGGGACCATGGTGCCGAAATTCTCCAAGTCGTGGAAGCCACTGGCGAACTGACTCCAGATATACAGCGGGTGGTGGGTGGTGGAGGAACCCAGGATGCGGTTGCGGCAGAAGTTCACCGGGAAGCCATCAGCCTGCAGCTCCGGCAGGGAGCGGCGCGGAATGCTGACCTTGACCTGGAAGCCAGAATCGGTTTTGCTGATGGATACTGATGCATCCGAATTCCAGCTGTAATCGTGCTGCGAATCCCGGCCGATTTTCTCATAACGGATATCGCTGAGCGAGCCTGCCGAGTTGATGATCAACTGGTAGTACCGCTTGCGGTCGCCGGAGGGATTCAGGAAAATCTCCACCGAGTTGTCACGCCAGATATCATGGTTGTCGTGTGGGCGCACTATGGCGACCGTGTCCGCAAACTGCGGTTCCTGACAGTCGAAGTAAACTATCAGGTTGTCGGCAGTGAGTTCGGCCCGGACCGTGGTATCGACCAGATCGGGGCGGGCAGGTTCCGGCTTGAAGGGCCGCAGGCGGATGCTGCCGTCGGGGATGCGGAAGCGCAAACCGCGCACTGCGGCGGTCTTGTCCAGATAGTTTTGGGCGGCTTGCTGCAGGGGGTCCAGGTACTCGCGGCGGAACAGCGCCACCCGGCGCGCTTCCAGGGAACCGGCTGCGGTCAGGCTGGCGGCCTGGTCGAAATCGGCCACAATCTCGGCCAGCACCTTCTTGGTGTAAACCTTGTGCCAGAGGTCATGGTCAGAGGGCACTGCGCTGACCGGCCCCAAGGGGGTGTCGATGGTGCGGCCGGAAATCTGATGCAGCCAGATGTCCTCGAAGCGTTCCATGATTTTGCGCATCGGTTCGGCGGCCGGTCCGAACATCAGGCGGTAATGTTCATCCAGCAGCGCCATGTAGTCCACGCTGTTGTCCCAGGCGATTTTGCATTGGATGTAATAGTTCAGATAGAAGTACAGGAAGCGGTCGCTTTCCGACTCCATATACATCCCGAAGATATATGGTGCCAGGGACTGGTAGTATTTCCCCACTGCCCGCGGTGTCGGAGCAGGAATCCCGGGCATGGCGCGGCGGCCATGCTTGTTGGCATAATTCCAGAGCCAGACCTTGCGCCCCAGCTTCTTGACCCAGGCCTTGATCTCGTCATTCTCACGCGCCAGCTGTTCGGGGTTGGCTTGGCTCCAGGGACCGCCCTCGGCCACCATCACGTTCACATTGTCGGGTATCTCACGCTGCGGAACGCCACGGTAGGGATAATAGGCCATCATGTTCAGCTGCCCTTCCACTCCGTCTTGCTTCAGCCGCTCGGCCCAGTCGATCACGTTATCCCAGACCAGCTTGCTGGCGTAATATTCATGGGAGGTGAAAGCGGCCTGGCATTTATCGCACTTGCAGGCGTAGAAGCTGTCCTGAGGCATCACATCGACGTATGGCTTCCTGAAAGTCGTGAAGGACCAGGCGCTTTTGCCGTTCATAAGTGCGCCGCGCTCGCTGGCGGGCCGCCCCTGCAGATAGGCTTTGATATCCTGATAGATTTCCTCAGTGATGCCGCTGGACAGGCAGAGCTGTCCAGGGTGGGACATGGCAGGATTGTTGTGTCTCTGGCCATTGTCCAGCAAGGCAAAATACTCGGGGTGGCTTTTGCCGAAGCGGTCGAGGAAACTGAAGCCGTTCAGGCCATGGCAGCAGGGGATGAGCATGGTATGGCCGCGCAGGCGGTATTCGTTCAGGGTTTTCAGAGGATTGAGCACATTTTTGCGATTCTCGCCTTCGAAGTACTCACCGTCATAGTAGTTCGAATAACGGCGTTGAGTGAAATCCGGCTTCTCTACGATCGAGTGCACGGGGATGCGCAGCGGGCTTTGCTGCGGCACGATAGTGCCCAGTTCGCCGGGGAAGTAAAAGCGTACGCCGGCAAAACGTTCCAGGAAATCGTAGACTGCAAAGAGCGTGCCGCGTTCGTAGAGGTTGATCCAGACGCCGCTGCGCTTGATGGCAACCTCCGGGTCCGTCTGCGGGTCGTCGATGCCGGCCAGATAGCAGTCCTGCCCGGAACTGCGCAGGAAGAATCCGTCCCGTACCAGGGCTGCTGGATCGAGGCCGATGCGGGCGGTGTGTTCGCTGAAGCCGACAAAGAGGTTGGGACCGTTGCCCGGGGTAGCAGACACCGGTATTTTCCCTCCCAGTACCTGAGACAGGAAAGTCTGCAGCTCCGCCGCCGCAAATTTCGCGGTCGGGGATGTCCCCGGCGCCAGTACGATGGTGCAATTTTCCGCCGTCAGCAGTGCAGCATCTTGTTTGCTGATATTGATTTCCTTGTGGCCGGCGGTCTTGCACCCCAGCATTGTCAGCAGCAGAGGCAGTAATAACAGCAGTTTCATCAGTTGGGCTCCTTTTTGGGAAAACGGTTTTTAACCACGAACCACCCAAAAAGACTTAGGATGGGCCACGGGCAACTCTATGAAATTCCGATGCTCCTGCTTGGAGAACATCTTACCCTCAAACATGTTGAACATGTTTGAATATAACCTGACTTTGATGATAGTCAAACAATATGTATATTTTCCCAATTCTTTGTCCAGTCGATTGCTCGACCGCTGGCAATGTGCATTAAGTAAAGAGCATTGCTCCCATTGTCCCATGCAATTCCCCGCACCCCGCACCACGCATCACAGAAGACCCATTACGGAAATTTTTCAATTCAATTTTTTGGGGAATCACCCAGAAGTGCTTGACTTTTGGTGAAATTATAGTAGCTTAATAATATGTTGGACAAATCAAAGAAAAACGATGATTGATTACGATCAGCTTTTATCGGATGCAGACGCCTGTCGCAAGTATTGTGATCATTGTGCGGGCTGGGTGCTGCCGCAGACATAGTGTGAATTCGCTTTATGGAGGCAGATTGCGGTTATGTTGTCAAAATCAGGACTTCAATCGAACACTTTGGCAGACAATGTCGAGAATCAATTGCTCAAGTATATGAAAAGCGCTTCTCTGAATCCCGGGGACCTTTTGCCTCGGGAGGAAGATTTGGCGGAACACTTGAAAGTAAGCCGGCATATTGTCCGGGAGGGAGTGAGCCGTTTGAAGGCGCTGGGCTTGGTTGAATCCCGGAAGAAGCGCGGGATGATAATGAAACGCCCCAACGCCTTTGCCGGGCTGAAGAAAATCGCAGAGGCGAATTTATTTTCCCTCCGGGAGCAGCATGAGTTTATGGAGCTGCGGGTTGCGCTTGAGCTGGGTATGTGTGACTTTATCTTCTCGCGCAGAACTCCGGAAAAACTGGCGGAATTGCGCAAGGTAGCCGGGCTGCCGGACTCATCCATTCATGAATACAACACCGAAATTGATTTTCATTCCTGCCTGATGGCAATTGGGGGCAATCAGATTGCCAATCAGTTCCGTGCAATTCTGATGAATGCTTTCAGACCTATTCGTTACAAAGCGAGAATAAGGACTAATAGGGATTTGAAGACACCTACGCATCATCAAATCTGCGATATTCTTGAACAGGGCACATATAAGCAATTCCATGCCATCATGCGGAAGCATTTTGCACCTTATCTCAAATTCACAGAAACAGAAAAGAAAAAAGAAACGATATGATAATCAGACGGCCTGTGCCGGTAAGCCGCCAACGCTTCATATCGCCCCGGACAGCAAAGCATATCTGCGGGTGAGGCCGATGAAGTGCATCGTCTGATGGCTTGAGTCTTGGCCCGGGATTTCTGCAAGGCAGGCAGCAGCAGTGAGGCCAGGATTGCAATAATGGCGCTGCAGCTAAAAGCCCCAATGGAGCGTAATATACCCACGGCAACGCCTGAACCCGAGGGCGAAAGTCCTCCGAGGACAAGGCTGCGGGAGCAAGCTCCCGCAGGGAAAGCGGCAGCAAGCTGCCGCGCTCCAAATGCCCTTATGCCTTGTTTGGGTTGCTTTGCAGAAAATTAGGTTGCGACGGGGACTGGATGCCCTTACGCCATGGATAACCTGCAGGTCGTGCCCCGCCTTTCCCATTGTCCCATTATCCCATTGTCTCATCCATACGTCCCATACGTCCAATGCTCTTCACTTAATGCACATTGCCAAGTCATTGCCAGCGGTCGAGCAATCGACTGGACAAAGAATTTTGCCTTTAAGTTAGGAGTATTGG
>JAAZIZ010000216.1 GCA_012800565.1 Lentisphaerota bacterium | reverse complement strand
GGAGTGCTGCCCAGTACCGGATTCCTCGCCGGGCTGGGAATCCAATAAATCAACTGTAGAAAAAAAATCCGGGACGAGGATTTTCTGCAGCCCATTTTCGGGCAGCGGGGCGGCGCTGAGCAAATCCGCCTGCAACCCGGCCAGGAACTCCTGCTTGTTCGTAGCTGGCATAGTCCGGTCTTCGAGCAGGGAATGCAGCTGCGAAGGTTTCCGGACCAGGATGATATTATCCAGGAAGTTCCGCAGATTCATCACCCGTTTGCGGTCTAAATTCACGGTTACTTCATTGGCCAAATTGTCAATGGCAGTGATTTTTCCGGTGCCGAACGCGGCATCATAACAATAGGCCCCGACTTTAGTCTGGCACAGCATCTGCCAGCGGGAATAGATTTTAGCAACGCTGACATTCTCGTCCCGGAACTGCATCACTTCTGCCAGCCCGGCGGGATTGCCATAGCGGGCAAAGACAGTTTTGCTGAGTTGGGCATAGTGTTCCCGCAGAACCGGCGAATCCCAGCCCAGAGCCATAGCAGCCAGCAGCACCCCACCTGCATCGCCTGAGATATCGTTCTTATCCCAATCCTCAATAGCGAGATGAAAATTAACCATGCATTCATCTTGTTGCTCTGCGGCCAGTGCCTGCAAGGCACCACTGGCGAGCGTCGCAGCCATCTTCTTCAGGATGCCTGGCTGGCCTTCTGCTGCAGCCAGGCAGATGTCTTCCCATTCAGTAATCACTTGCATAGCGTCGGATTTAGTCATAATCATTATTCTGGCCTGAGGTTGAAAACTTGCTTACAAGTCGGTAGTACAGTAAAAAAGTCCGTTGTGCGCCATCAATCCAGGCGGTTGAGTTTGAGGTAATTTTTTTCCACCTGCTCAATAATGCGCTCGGCCTCGCCGCGCCCCCACAAGGGTGCCAGGTCCACATGGGTTAGAACATTAAAATCAGTAGGGAAAGGACTGCGTCCGACATAAAACCCGTCCACGATGACTGCGAACTGGCTGCCCCGGTATTCGCCGATGCTCTGCCGCCAGATATTGTGTCCACTCGGGTCGATATACAGCCGGAGACCGCATTTCCGGCCCTCAGCGGCAGGGAGGACTTCGCCGGCACAGAAACGTCTTGAACTCAGGAAAGCGTGCGCATACACCTGCACTTTCCGGGCCTGCATGGGGTCCCAGACAGTCTGGATAAAGCGCGAAGGGTCCAGGTTGTGGTCGGCAAAACAATGCAGCCCCACGACATAAGCGGGCCCGGTACTCCGGCAAGCAGTCAACAGCGACAACAGCCCCAGCACTGCGGGCAGCGCAAGCAAACGAATAACCCCCGTTCCTGCAGTCATTCACTCATCCTCTTTTTTGCGGTACAGGGTTGATTCGCTGATGCCCAGGCTGCGGGCGGATGCTTTGATATCGCCGTTGTACTTGTCCAGAACCAGGCGCAAATAATACCGTTCGCATAGCTTCAGATACGCTTTCAGGGTCAAATCACATTCTTCCCGCGGGTAAGGCGAGATGGCACTTGCGGGTGCTGGGGCCTCCGCTGCAGGTTGATAATTCCGCAATGGCTCGGAGAGGTCTTCCAGGCGGAGCATTTTCTTGTCTGACATAGCGTAGGCTCGGCGCAAGCTGTTTTCCAGCTCCCGCACATTGCCGGGCCAGTTGTATGCCTGCAAAGCAGAGAGCACCCCGGCGGATATTTGCGGTGTCGTCTCGCCCTGGGCGAAATCGGCGAGGAAGAAATTTGCCAGCAGCTCGACATCGCTGATCCGTTCCCGCAGCGGCATAATCTGGAGAGGGAAAACACTGAGCCGGTAGAACAGGTCATCGCGCATAAGTCCCTGCTGCCGCTTGCGGTCCAGGTCCTCGTTAGTAGCGGCCAGCACCCGCACATCTACGGGGATGTTGTGCAGGCATCCAACCGGGCGGATTTCCCGTTCCTGCAGAGTACGCAACAAGGTAAGTTGCATACCGGGAGAGATGGAGGCAACTTCATCCAGGAACAGAGTCCCGCCGTTGGCAGCCAAAAAAAGGCCGTCCTTATTGCGGACGGCACCAGTGAATGCGCCTTTGACATGGCCGAACAACTCTGACTCAAGGAGATTTTCCGGCATGGAGGCGCAGTTGATGGCCACAAATGGCGCATTTGCGCGCGGGCTGTTGCGGTGAATAGCCTTGGCCACCAGTTCCTTGCCAGTGCCGCTCTCACCCTGGATCAGCACCGTCATATCCGTGGGCGCGACCTTTTCAATCTGTTCATACAAGGCATACATGCCGGGATGTTCGCCCATAAGCAGACCAAAATGCAGCTGGGCAGCGGGTGGAGCACTGACTGGCTCCTCCAGTTCTGGAGCTGCTGGGGCTGCCAAGCCTGGGGCCAGCGCTTTCTCCAGGGCCTGCAACACCAAATCGGTTTTCAGTGGCTTATTGAGACAGGCGACCGCACCTTTGGCAATGGCCTGTTCCGCCAGACTGCTCTCGGCGTAATCTGCGAGCATAATCATCGGTATAGGCGGCACCGCCTGCCGGGCCAGCTGCAGGAGATCACCATCGGGTTGTGACGCCAGCCACAAGCGCATATCGCAGAAGCATAAATCGAACTGCCGGTTCCGCAATAAATCCTGCAAAACTGACAGTTCCGAACCGCAGCGCACACGATGCTTGAGGCTGCGCAGCAGCCCAGTCAAGATATCTGAGAGACTCTCATCTCCCACTGCTACAAGTATTTTTGCACTGCCTTGCATAACTTACAGATTAAATGTCAATAGTATCTGTCAACTTGTATAATGTAACCCCGCAAGCAGCTTCACGCAAGAAATACCATGAAGTTTTCCCCTGCCATAATGTAATCGGCAACTTATTGATATTCACACCCCGGCAAGCGGCATCAAGAAGTGCCTGTCGCCTTGGCCGCAAAGCGGCAAAAGCGCTGAAAGCGCGCTAGAAAGTGTCCAAAAAGCTGAATAGTGCTGTCGGACAAGTCGGACGGGTCAGACAGGTCGGACGCACCGCCCTGGGTAAGCGACCCCCGAAATTGCCCAGGGGCCGCTGAGATTCATTGGGTAATTGCCTTCCGGCTCAAAATGCTGCTGTCGCCTTGCAGGCGCTCAGCATTTCTTCCACCTGCGCCTGCCATGCCCCGGCGGGGGCATTCAGAGGCAGGACAAAAGTATATTCGGCCTGCCCGCGAGGGGCAAACAGCAACTGGTCATAGGCGGGGTTGATTTTCCCGCTGGGGTCTTGCAGGCGGACGCGGTACAGATGCTCGCCGGCTTCGCCAGCCACCCCCTCCAGGCTCAGCTGCAACCTCACTTTCCGCTGCTCCCGTTTGACCGCAACGCTGATTTGTTCCGGCCGATATGGCAGCAGAACGAAAGCCGCCTGGGTTGCCGGCCCAAAAGTGTATGTGAATGTATCGACCAGCCCCAGGTATTGGCGCTCGAAGAAATCATAAACGTGGTATTTTTTGTCCAGCTGGACGGAATGCTCCTGCGCTTTCGGATCAAGTTTCACGGCCTGCGTGTTATTGCGCACGATACCCGCAATGGACAACGGGCCATTTTGGCGAACGAAGACCTGGGCGGTAGTCAAGGTTGGCACCCGAAGCAGCGGTGAAATCTGCTGCGCCTGCAGAAGATACTGCCATAATCCTTTCAGCTGCTGAAGATTGCCATAATTCGTGCCGGCATAACGCATCTCCGCCCAATCGCTGACCGTGGAACCTGATGCAGCCGCCAGCAATATCGCCTGCCCGCGACCGAATTTATGAGCCGTGATGCCGGGATAAGCCTTGCCTTGGCTGATCACCTGGGCCAGCACACTGGCCTGCTCCGGAACGATGCCCCGGTTGAACGCCTGCACCGGCATTTTCAGCTGCGCCAGACTCGGCCAGGCTTCGGCTGCGAGACCCTGCAATTCGCCCGACTGCTGCACCAGATCATCTTTGCCGGCCTGCAAGCCGAATACCTCGGAAAGCTGACTGACCAGATAGGGTTTGCCGTGAGCATCGAACATGCCGGTGGACAGCTCGGCGATCAACGTCCCGCCAGAAGACACAAATTCGCGCAACGCCGACACCTCACGGGGCGAGAGCGCGGCAGTGAGGGCCAGATAAAGCACACGGTACTGCTGCGGCACTGCACCGCTTTCCTCGACCTGCGCCGCTGCCACGTAGTCATAAGTCAGATTCAGCTCTTCCAGCAGAGTCCGCGTGCCCTGGATGCCGCCCTGGAGGAATTTATCCAGGTCCAGAAGCCAGCTGAGCTTGATGGATGCGGGAGAATAATAGAAAGCAATGGGATAAGTCTTGCTCTCGGCATTCATAATGCATTCGGCAAAACCATCCTTATAGCGGGCAATGACGCGCTGCAGGTCCTTGCCCCGCTCGGGAATGGTATAATCGGGATTAACGTAGAAGCGCCCGCTGTAGATGCTGAATCCGGTCGCGCCCTGGAACAGACTGCTGAGCATCCTGCTATTCATGCTGTCATAGGTTTCGTCATAGCCGAGCCAGACAGACCACGGAAAGCGCCCGCGGCTGAAACAGCGTTGCATCACCGTCTGTTCACCGACATAGCTCTCAATAGCATCTAGTGACTGCATAATGCCATACCATTCCCAGGCATTGAAAGTCTTGGCTTCCTGAGTCCCCGAGAGGGAATAGCGCAGTGACGGATTGTAGCGTTTAATCCCTTTCACAATGCGGGCGATGGCGTCGGCGCGGTTCCAGTCATTGAAAGTGCGGTGGTCGAGCCATGGCGCGTATGAGGGCTTGCCCCGGACTTCGTCAGAAGTCAGGGCGATGACCTGGTCCCAGGACTGGAAATCGCTGCACCAGCTTTGATTGAGCGCCGCCAGGGAACCATAAGTCTTCTCCAGCCAGCGGCGGAATTCCTGCTGACAGGCGGGTGAGAAGCAGCCTTCCCAAGTACTGATGCTGTTTGATTCATCCGGGCCGCAGCGGTAGATCACCCCGAATTCATCTCCCGGGGCGGCCTGGGCGTTATTCTCCTCCAGGTGGTCTTTGAAGCCCGGTTCGCTGAGACAGGGCTTGCGCAGCAAATCGAACTTGCTCTCCGCCTTGCGCGAGGTATCATAGGGGGTTTTCCCGCCACTTGAGGCCAGCCCCTGGGAGCAGATGAACGGCAGGCCGGTGGCCCGGGCCAGCAGGATTTCGCAAGGCAAGTCGGTTTTGAACGGCCGCATGGCATTCGCGCCGTAATCGCGCATAATCTGCAAATAATACGGTGTCAGGAAAAGCTGCACCGCCTGGCTGGACATGCTGGGCCAGCCGAAAGACACCTGCATCACGCGCTCATCGGGCCGCCCGTACAGCGGCAAGATTCGTTCCCGACGATCAACTACCACGCCATCCTGCAACACCTCGACCAGCAGCTCGCAGGCGTAAGTGCGGCAATCCCGCAGGGGCAGGCTGAAATCCTCACCCTCCCCGATGGCGAAGACATTGCCATAATTGTCGGACAAAGTCAGGCGAACCTGGGCCGGGCCGGACAGGGTGACTTTCCCAATCAGAGGCTCATCCTTTTTCCAGACCTTGTCAGGCAGTTCCAGGCTGACAATCTTGACCGGGGCGGGGGCAGTGAAAGCGGCTGTGCCCCACCATTCCACCCCGGCCTCGCTTTTCACCTGGCAGTCGGCAAAGCACCAGCCTCCCAGCGCCGGGGTCTGGAAAGACATCTGCACTGCGTTGTTTCCTGGAACCAGGTTGATCTCCTGGCTCAACTCCTGGGCCAGGGCATAGCTCTTGTCCCTGATGTTGAGCAGCACCTGCACTTTTTGCGCCTTGGCCGCTGTTAACTCAGCCCGGAACAGGCCCGGCTCGGCTGATACTGAGCCTTGCACATTAGTCTGACTGCCGGACACCCAGTAAATCATTTTCGCCAGCAGCGAAATCTGGTATTCCCAATAGTGGTAGTCCATATCCTGGGGCGGGTTATAGAGCATCACCGGCAGCACCACTGGCGAGGTATAGGTCAGGTAATAGCCTTCCCGTTCCCGGCCATCAGTGGCCCAGGCTGCGCCCGCGACCTTGCCTTGACCATAATTGAAGACTCCCAGCAACGGATGCTCCCCCACTTTGGCCAGCACAGTGCCAGGTACAGAATACTTCAAAGCCCGGGTCGGAGGCAGAGCCGCGAACGGCACCCCGGCGGTAATCGGATGTTCGGCCACTTTTGTCCAGTCCGCGATAAAATGCCGCTTGTTGTCAGGCAACAGCGAGAAACTCTGTTCAAGTTCCTCCGGCAACCCCTCGGGGGCAATCAGAACCAGACCACTGCCGCTTTCGACCTGCAGCAGGATGGCATCGCGCACTGCATTGGGCATGGTTTTCCAGATGTCCGAGGCGACCAGCAGGCAATCGAATTTGTCCTTCAGGAGCTTCTGCAGTTCAGCAAAGCAGTCATTAAGATTCAGCGAGGTAACCTGGCCGCTGATGCGCCAGATGCCGCCGATGAAATTGGTGGTCAATTCCATCTCGCAGCGCTGAGCCACCTCCAAAGTATCGCGGATGCCGCCCTTATCCCGACAGACCAGCAAGACTTTCGGTTTTTTGCCGGCATAAGGTCTGGCCCATTTGACATGCTCGGTCTCATAGGCCAGAGAATTGAAATTCAGTTTTGGCGGGGGACGCGTTATGCCGGTCTCGGGGCGTTTCTCGCTTTCCGGTTCGCGGGTAAAGGCGCCGCTGGCTTTGCGGAAAACCACCGCGTCCTGCACCGAGAACACTTCCCGGCCATGACGGCTTAGAGTCGCCTGCACTACCCAGGTACCAGGTGTGAATTTCAACTGATACGGGATGCTTACGGGGCGTCCATCAGACTGGCCATTGTGGGTCAAAACCTCCGTCAAAGACAATTTCTTGCCTTGCTGCAGCCCGGCGGCAATTTTCAGGGTATATTCGCCATGGAAGAAAGGCAGCAGCGACAGCGACAATTCCCGTGCTTCAGTGATGCTCTCTTCGGGCAGCCCCAGACTGGCTGCGGCCACGCGGTTGATTTCAGCGGGCAAGCCGATGCTGTGGAAAGGCACCAGCGCGAAAGACATCTCCAAAGAGCTGTCGGCGGCGATGGAATAGACCCCCATCCGGCATTCCAGGGTGCTGTTCCAATTATCGTTGCTCCAGAAATAGAAACAGTTCAGGCGGCTGAAATCCGTCAGGAGAGCAATCCCCTGCCCGTCAGCGTTCCGCATCGCGGCCCAGCCCCGCATCGCACCCGAGCAAAACAGACTCTGGGGCTTGCTGGGATTGCGTTCGATCTTGCTGGCACCGGGATAAATCAGTTCGAACTCCCGGCCGTCATCGGTGACCCCGCCCATCAGCCACAGCCCCGCGTCCAGCGGTATCACATTGGCCTGGTCGTTGCTGATTTTATAATCGGCCTGCAGTACCGGTGAATCTGCGGTCAGACTGAAGGTTTTGTCGATGGTCACATTGGCAAAGATGCCGGATTTGCCGGTCGCGGACAGGCGCAGGGCCTTGCGTTCAGCCGTATCCTCGGCCACCTCGCATTGATATTTCACATCGCAGTACATATCCCGGATCACAGCGCCGCCCGGCCAGAACCGGTCATTGAACATCCCCCCGTAATTGTCCTTGTGCGCGTATTTGATAAAATTCTTGCCAGTGGCCTTGTCATAGGCAAAATTGACACAGCCGTTGTACCCCGGATCGATGACATACAGCACTGCATCATTTTCCAGGATATACAACTCGCCCTCCTGGCGCAGCTGCAGCCCGGTGGCTTTCTGGCTGGCCAGGGCGGCGTATGGATGTGCGCGGGCAGAATCTGCGGTCGCGGCCGGTTCCTGCACTCCGAAAAACTCGACCTCCTGCAGAGCGATGTAACTGCCACTGCTGGCAATTTCAAGCACCAGCTTGTCGGTGGGCGTTTCGGCGCAGTTGGGCAGCAGAACTTCGACTTCTTCCGGTTTGCCGCGGGGACGATCTTCGGGGGCGACGTAAGGCTGGTTGAGCACCACGCTGCCGGCGGCAAAAGGCACACCGGCGGCATCACTGCCGAAGACCTTGATATATTTCAGGCCATAACTGCGCGGGCCGCGGTGATAATAAATCCTGGCCCGGGAAAACTTCGCCTTGGCTCCGAAACTGAACTCGATTTTGACCGGCCGTTTGCGGAAATCCTTGACGCACCAGGCCACCCGGCTAGCAGTACCTTTTGCGCCATCAATCAGCTTCAGAAAACTGGCATCGGAAAATGAATCCTTGCTGTCCTGCATAGTCGGCTCGGCAAAATAGTAAGACATTGGCCGGAGCTGCTCTTCGGCCAGCAATGCCATACAGGAAACAATGAGTACCGGTAACAGGCGTTTCAGCATAAATCATCTCCTTTTATGAGAGCAATACTATCAAAATATGGCTTTGTCTGCCTGACACCCTGTCTAGCCCGGGAACTGTGCCAGGGAGAAACGGAAATAGGGCACACCAGAAAGAAAGACACGCGGGCGGTGTTTTCCTCCAGTCAGTCTGCCAAGTAATCAAAAAACGGGTC
>JAAZIZ010000215.1 GCA_012800565.1 Lentisphaerota bacterium | reverse complement strand
TTGCCTGGGATGAACTGCTCCAGGTCGCGCCAGAGAACTGGGGGCGTTTTTCCCGTCGTGAGCTTGAGGTGTTTTATCCTGAACGGCGTCTGCTGAGCTTTTATCTGATGCCGGTGGCGGAACGTCCCGACATGAATAAGCGCGGACTGCCGCTGGCGACTTTGATTTTTCATGATGTGACCGAGACACACCAGGCTACTGAACAGACGCTTGAGACGCAGAAAGTGAAGGCCATCACTCAATTGGCGGCCGGGGTCGCACACGAACTGGGCAATCCCCTGAACAGCCTGGGTATCCATCTGCAGATTCTGAAGCGGAAACTGCAGCAAAAGCCTGAGACCATATCTGCAGAAGCGGTACAGGATTTTGTGGAAATCGCGGAACAGGAAATCGCCCGTCTGGATGCCATAGTCAAGAATTTCCTCAATGCAGTTCGGCCGGGACAGCTGGAACTGGCGGCTCTGGACTTGCGCAAACTGCTCAGTGACGCGATTTGCTTTATGCGCCCGGAGATCGAAAGCAAGGGCACTAAGGTCGAGGTGTCTTTTCCCGATACTATTCCAGTGCTGGCTGGAGATGCCGGACAGCTCACCCAGGCTTTCTTCAATATCATCAAGAATGCCTGCCAGGCCATGCCTGATGGCGGGTTGCTGCAGATCCTCTGTACTGTCGATGATGTCTATGTGCATGTGAAATTCACCGATTCAGGCAAGGGCTTGAGCGACAGTGAAATCAGCCGGATCATGGAGCCGTATTTCACTACCAAGAGCAGCGGCACCGGCCTGGGCTTGCTGATCGTCGACCGCATCGTGCGGGCGCACGGCGGAGAATTGACCATTGAAGGCAGGCCAGGGCAGGGCGCCAGCTTTACCATCAGTCTGCCCCGGCATGCCAGAATCGTCCGCCAGATTGCCTGCGAGAGCAGCGCCTTCGACGCTTCAGAACCGGTGTGATTTTCGTCTTCGTCCTTGAAAACCTGAAAACCGGCTTCCTTACCCCCCCCATAGCAGATTTTATGTCCAAAGCAAAAATTTTGATTATTGATGATGAGCGCAACACCCGGGTTGGCTTGGCTCAATTTTTGGGTGACAAGTATGAAGTTCTTCTGGCTGAAGATGCTATAAAAGGAATTCGTCTGCTGAAGGAACAGCCGGTGGACATTGTGCTTACCGATTTGCGCATGTCGGGCCTGGACGGCATGGAGTTTACTCGCGAGGTAAGTGCTTGGGAGGATGCACCTCTGATTATCATGCTGACCGCGTATGGCTCAGTGCAGACCGCTATTGAGGCCTTGAAAGTGGGCGCGTATGATTATCTCACCAAGCCAGTCAATCTTGATGACCTGGAAATGATGATTGAGCGGGGTCTGGACACCATCCGGACCAAACGCGAGAATCTGCAGCTGCGGGAGGCCTTGGATAAACAGCAGGGCGTGCGGGATGGCATCGTGGGGAATTCTCAAGTCATGCTTGACCTGCTGGAGGAAGCCCGGCAGGTGGCAGAAGCCAGGACCACGGTGCTGATCACCGGCGAAAGCGGCACCGGCAAGGAGCTGCTGGCCCGGGCTATACATCGACTGAGCCCGCGCAAGGACAAGCCGTTTATCGCAGTGCATTGCGCGGCACTGAACGAAAATTTGCTGGAGAGTGAGCTTTTCGGGCATGAGAAGGGGCTTTCACGGGTGCCAGTGAGCGCCAGATCGGCCGGTTTGAGCGTGCAGATGGCGGCAGTCTGTTTCTGGATGAGATTGGCGAAATCACTCCTGCGACTCAGGTCAAGCTGCTGCGGGTGCTGGAGAGCCGCAGCCTGGAGCGGGTCGGCGGCAGCCAGCCCATCCAGGTCGATGTGCGCCTGTTGGCCGCCACCAATCGCGATTTGAAAGCGATGGTAGACGCCGGGACTTTCCGGGATGACCTCTATTACCGCTTGAATGTTGTGAATCTGAAATTGCCGGCACTGCGCGAGCATCGTGAGGATATCCCGCTCCTGTTGAATCATTTCCTGAAAATTGCCGCTGAAGACAACGGCAAGCGTCTGGATGCTTTTACTTCCGAGGCGGTGAAGGTTCTGACTTCCTACAACTGGCCCGGGAATGTCCGGGAGCTGCGCAATTGCGTGGAGCGCATGGTGGTCTTCGCCCGGGGCAGCTCGTTGACCCTGAATGACGTACCGGTGGAAATCCGCCAGGCGGTAGGAGAGCAGCTGCAGGAGAAAGCCCGGCGCCAGCAGGACGAATTGAATCTCTCAGACAATCCTTTGGATATTAAAGCCAATGAGAAAAATGTGATCATCCAGGCTCTGGCCCAGTGCGGCGGCAACCGCTCCAAAGCGGCAGAGCGCCTGGGCATCAGCCGGCGTACTCTGCACCGCAAACTCAACGAGTATAATATCTGAGAGGCAAGATGAGGCGCTTCCGCATTGTCCATTTCTCAGATTTGCACGTTGGGGAATTCCCTTTTTCCTGCCGTGGCTGGCTGGACAAGCGCCTGTTGGGGCGAGCCAATTTCCTGCTTTTCCGCAACCGCCAGGTACGACTGTCCAGAATCGCCCAGGCAGCCGAGTTGTTTGCCAGTTTGCAGCCGGACTTGGTGCTGTGTACCGGAGATTTGACCTGCGTAAGCGACCCCAGGGAATTCGCCCGGGCAGAACAAATTCTGGCCCCGGTCCTGGATTGGGCAGGGGACAAGTTCATCTATGTGCCTGGCAACCATGATGCGTACGTGCAGGATGAACATTGCCGCCGCGCCCTGGCAGAGACTTTCTACCGCCTCAACGGAAAACGCTTCGAACTGCCGGAACTGCCACAGGCTTTGCGCCTGAATGGAGTCGAATTACTGCTGCTCAACAGCGCGGAACCGCGCAACTGGCTGTCATCTGGAGGGTCTTTCACACCGGCAGCCCAACAACGCCTGGATGAACTGCTCTCACAACCGGCCGGGGGCATCCGTCTGCTGGTAAATCACTTTCCGATTCAGACCGCCGACGGGGGGGAATTGTCCTGGCGCCGGCGGATGGACGGTGCGGGAGTATTGCGGCAATGGCAGTCTGAAGGACGCTTCGCAGCCTTGTTCTGCGGGCATATCCACCGGCCGTTTCTGGCGGATACAGCGGTCGGGCTGCAGGTCTGTTCCGGTTCCTTGAGCATCCACGGTTCTTATTCGGTCAGTGACATAAATTTGTCATTGCAAGCAAATACCACCACTGCAACAGCAAAGGAATTGATCAATGCAACAATATCTGGCCTTTGATCTGGGCGCATCCAGCGGACGCGCGATTCTGGGAACCCTGCAGGACGGAAAAATCTCATTGCAGGAACTGCATCGTTTTAACAATGGCCCAGTGCAGTGCAATGGAGGTCTGTTCTGGAATATTCTGGGTCTGTTCCAGGAGCTCAAAGCAGGCCTGCAGAAAGCTCTGGCGGCAGGTGCCAATTTGCAGGGCATTGCCATCGACACCTGGGGCGTGGATTATGCCCTGATTGGCAAAGATGGTTTTTTTGCCGGTTTCCCGCGTCATTATCGCGACTCCCGTACCGACGACATCATGCCCTGGGCTTTCGCCAAGATGTCCCCCGAGCAGATGTATGCGCACACCGGCATTCAGTTTATGAGCCTGAATACAGTATTCCAGCTGGCCGCCGCCCTGCGGGCGGGAGAAGACAGCCTGAAGATTGCCGACAAGCTGTTGTTCACCCCGAATGCCCTGACCTATCTGTTATGCGGTGCAGTCAGCGCAGAATACAGCATTGCGACCACTTCGCAGCTCTATGATCCCGGCCGGCGGGACTGGGCCTGGCCGGTGATTGACGCCATCGGCATCAAGCGCAGCCTGTTCCCGAAAATCGTCCCTTCCTGCAGCGTGGCCGGGGTTCTCAGCGATGCTCTCCAGGAGGAGTTCAAATGCGGACCGATACCGGTCATTTTGGTCGGCAGCCATGACACTGCTTCGGCAGTGGCGGCGGTGCCGGCTACAGCGGAGAAATCCTGGGCCTATCTGAGCAGCGGCACCTGGAGTCTGCTGGGGGTCGAGCTGGATGCGCCGCTGCTTACGGATGCGGCCCGGACCGCGAATTACACCAATGAAGGCGGCGTAGGCGGAAAAATCCGCTTTCTGAAGAATATCATGGGTCTGTGGCTGGTGCAGGAGTGCCGCAATGAGTGGCAACGCCAGGGGCGCACTTACAGTTTTGCCGAGCTGGATGCATTGGCAGAGCAGGCCGAACCTTTCCGTTCCTGCGTTGATCCGAACCACAGCAGCTTTGTTGCGCCCGGAGATATGCCGGCCCGCATCGCGGAATTCTGCCGCAGCACCGGGCAGCCGGTTCCCGAAACGCCGGGACAAATCGTGCGTACAGCCTTCGAATCGCTGGCCCTGCGTTATAAGCAGACCATTGCCGAACTGGAAGAGCTGCAGGGGCGCAAAATAGAGGTACTGCATCTGGTCGGCGGAGGCTGCAAGGGGGATATCCTCAATCAGTTTACTGCCAATGCGATTGAACGCGAAGTGATCACCGGGCCGGTGGAAGCTACCGCCTTGGGGAATATTATGGGGCAGGCGATTGCCACCGGAGCCATCAGCTCGGTCCAGGAAGGACGCAACATCATCCGCAGCTGCACTCAGACCAAGACATTCCGTCCTCAGGATCAGGAGGCTTGGCGGGCGGCATACCAAAAATACCGCAGCGTGTTGTGAGCCGCGCTGCGGTTCTTGGAAGGGAGCTGAGGCGGATTTCTGGGCTTACTCGGGCATAGGCACCGGCTTGCCGTCAATCAGCACGGTGACGATTTTATTGCCGATCTCAAAGATCGAGCCTTCGCAGATGATGAGATCGGCATCCTTGCCGACTTCGATTGAGCCCACGCGTTCAGCGACCCCGATATGCCTGGCCGGGTTGATGGTAATGCTCTGCAGAGCTGCGAAGGGGTCCATGCCGGCTTTGATGGCCAGGGCGGCCATAGTAGCCAGGTGTTCCTGGGGCACCACACCGGAATCGGTGATGATCGAGACCTGGCAGCCGGCTTTGGCCAGGATGCCGGGAGTGGCAAAAGTCTTGTTCCGCAGTTCCGGTTTGCTGATTCCCATCCAGCTGGGGCCGACGGCCAAGGGATAGCCTTCCCGGGCCAGCTCAGCGGCGATCAAGTGCCCGTCGGTGCAGTGTTCGAGGGTAAGCAGGAGGTCGAATTCCTTGGCAATGCGGATTGCGGTAAAGATGTCATCGGCCCGGTGGGCGTGGGCTTTCAGAGGGATTTCTTTCTTCAGCACGGGAATCAGGGCTTCCAGTTTAATATCGTAGGCCGGGCGCTTGTTAATATTTTTTCCGGCTGCTTTCTTCTTGGCCAGATATTCCCGTGCCTTGGCCAGGTATTCCCGCAATTTCGCGGCCGTGGTCATTCGGGTGCTGACACTTTTGTCCCGATAGCTGAATTTGGGATTTTCGCCGAAAGCGCATTTCATGCCGATGCGGTGCCGTACTACCATATCGTCTATTCTCAGGCCCTGGGTTTTCATGGCCAGGAAAGTACCGCCCAGGACATTGGCGCTGCCCGGTCCGGTGGCCACGCAGGTTACGCCAGCTTGCGCCGCCGCCAGGATGTATGGGTTTTGCGGGTCTACTCCATCGATGGCATCAAGCTGAGGGCAGATCGCGTCGTTGTGTTCATTGTAATCGCTCAGGTCGCGGGTACCGTACGGTCCCATGCCGATATGGCAGTGCGCTTCCACCAGCCCTGGCCAGACTTGCTGGCCGGCGGCTGACAGCACCACCGCCCCGGCGGGAGAACGCAGATTTCGCCCGAGCCGGGTGATCTTCCCGTTTACGATCAAGATGTCTCTGATACTGGCCTTGGGGGTGATACCATCATGGACCAGACCGCCGCGGATAATAATTGTGTCGCTCATTGAACCTCCAGGTTGAATTGAAAATGGCAGGAAAGAAAAAACACTACTTTGGATATTATAGGCTGAAAATGAGCAGTTGCAAGTCAAAAGGAGGTTTCTTCAGCGATGCGGAAGCAGATATACACCTTGATAAAATATTTTCGCGCAGGTTGACTTTTATTCGACCCGGTAATATCTTAACCTCAGCGGACCGTCTTTCATTTTTGTCTGACATTTGGAGGACTATGATAATGAAGAAGTTCACTTTAATTGAGTTGCTGGTGGTTATTGCGATTATTGCGGTTCTGGCTTCGATGCTGCTGCCGGCCCTGGCCCAAGCCCGGGTGAAAGCCCAGGACATCAAGTGCAAGAGCCAGATGGGCCAGCTGGCGACCTATATGCTGATGTATACCATGGACAATGATGACCATGTCTATTACAGTTTCAACACCAACTGGGTGAACAATTACTCTGCATCCAGCAGTTTTGCCAGGGCGTATGTCGGCTATACGGCCAGCAGGACTAATCCGAAGTCGATTTTTGCCTGCCCGGCGCCTTATCGCGGTAATAATACCTACCCGCATATCTGCTTTGGCTTGAATTACTACCTGTCTAATTTCAAAAACCGGAACAACTTGCTCACTGCACATAAGGCCCTTGCCACCCTGCACATGTTCTGCGGGAAGGGATATTCCGGGCTGTCAACGGCAAAAGGCTACCCCTGGTATGTCGAACGTATGCAAAGCAACCGCTTGTATCATCTGGAGCTGGGGCAGCGGCATGGAAAATATTGGAATGTCGCCTATTGTGATGGCCATGTCGGGGTATATAAAGAAAATACCCTGCCATATTCCAATACAGACCCGTTTTTTGATTACTTGGCGGACTGACTGGGGAAAACTCCGCCCGCGTGTATTTCTTTCTGGTGTGCCCTATTTTCGTTCTTTCCTGGCACAGTTCCCGGGCCAGGCAGGGTGTCAGGCAGACAAAGCCATATTTTGACAGTATTGCCTTCATAAAAGGAGATGATTTATGCTGAAACGCCTGTTACCGGTGCTCATTGTTTCCTGTATGGCATTGCTGGCGGAAGAGCAGCTCCGGCCAATGTCTTAC
>JAAZIZ010000214.1 GCA_012800565.1 Lentisphaerota bacterium | reverse complement strand
GAGCCGTTGGCATAGGTGATGGGCTCCATCAGAAAGCGCCAGACATCGGTACGGTCCGGGAAATAACGGTTGAAGAATTCGCGCGTGGTCTCTTTGTTGTCATCGTAGTAATTCATGGCTGCGATGCCGGCGAAGAATGCCTCGACGCGGTCCTTGGGCAGTCCGAAATAGTCCTGCAGTTTGGCCTGGAAGTCCCGGCTGTCGAAAGTGGTGTCGAGTTTGAACTGGGGGTTGTCGAAACGGATGGAACGCACTTGCACTACCCGTTCTGCAAAGTCTTTGCCCCAGTATTTGCGCAGGCTTTTGCGCATGCCGACCGGAAAGCCATGCAGAGCGACATCGAAGATGTGCTCCCGGCGTTTAAAATAAGTCGCCAGTCCGCCGAGTTGGGTATGCTGTTCGGCCAGCAGGATGCGCCGGCCTTCCCGGGCCAGGCGGCGGGCGGCGGTCAAGCCGCCCAGGCCACCGCCGATGACCACGATATCATAACTGTCTCGCATTGAAAAATCCTATTCTTAACCAGGGAGAAAACATTATCAAAAACCTGCCAAAGCCTGGTCTGCGGTACTGGTCCTGGTGCCCAGGGCAGCAGCCTCAGCAGTCCTCCATAGTGTAGTATTTGCGGGCGTCAGGAGGGCGAATGGCGGTCAAATCGCCGCGGTAATGCCGCAGTTCGCAGCGCTGATAGGGATATTTAAGCAGCTCCTCCTCGCGCAGTTCCAGGCCCAGTCCCGGGCGTTCCGGGATGACCATACGCCCGCCCCGCATGACCAGAGTCTCGTCACAGATATCCTGCCGCCAGGGGACATCGGTCATCATCATTTCCAGCAGCACGAAATTAGGCACGCAGGCTGCTAACTGCAGGGTGGCGGCATTGGCGACTGGCCCGGAGGGGTTATGGGGGCAGAAGCCGAGATGTCTGGTTTCGGCCTCAGCTGCGAGCAGGCGCAGCTCCATTATTCCTCCTGCATGTGAGACATCCGGCTGGATGTAATCCGTGCATTGCAGGTCAAAGAACTGGCGGTATTCATACCGGTTGTACAGGCGTTCGCCGGCGGCCAGAGGTACACGCACCCGGTTTTTGACTTCGCGCAGGCCCTCCTTGTCATCCGGTGGAATGGGCTCTTCAAACCAGAAGATGTCGAATTCTTCCAGGGCATGGCCGATTTTTACTGCGGTGGGGATATCGAAACGTCCATGCCCTTCGATCAGCAGCTGGATTTCATCACCGACAGTATCGGCGACCTGGCGGATGCAGTCCAGGGCGGCATTCAATTCCGCCTTGCTGATCTGCTGCCAGGCTTTGCCGAAAGGGTCCCATTTGCAGCCCAGGAATTTATGTTCGGCCACGGTTTTGGCTTTCTGGGCGAATTCCTCCGCTGTCTTTGCGGGTGCGAACCAGCCGTTGACATAGACTGGTATTGAGTCCCGCACCTTTCCGCCCAGCAATTGGTACACAGGCACCCCCAGGTCTTTGCCCTTGATGTCCCACAAGGCCATTTCCACTCCGGCCAGTGCGCTCATCAGCACCGGCCCGCCGCGCCAGTAGGCATCGCGGTAGCAGTCATGCCGGAAAGCTTCGATATTATGCGGGTCCTTGCCCAGCAGGTAACTCTGCAAATCATGGATTGCGGCCTGTACGGTCAGTTCACGGTATTCGAGGGTTGCTTCACCCCAGCCGTGCACACCGCTGTCGGTCTCAATTTTCACAAACACGAAATTAGTGCGGTATGCGTTGCAGATAAATGTCTTGAGAGCAGTGATTTTCATGGCGTGCTCCATTAGCCGGGGTGGGTCGGCCTGGCTGACTTCAGCGGAAGCTGAGCAGCAGCTCGAAGTCCTGCTGCTGCAGCTGTTCCTCCAGCAGCAGGGTTACTTTCTGGCGCAGAGTCGTCTGACGGCGTTTTGTCCAGCCGGGCAGCTGTTGCTGGAAGAAGTCCCGATAGGCGGGGAAGATCACATGGGCACCGGGATTTTCGATGCGTGGCCAGGTCTGCCGGATATGCTCACGCATGCGCTGCAGCAGCAACAGTATTTCCCGGCAGATTTCCGGCAGCTGCGGCAGCAGGCATTCTTCCGGCTGCCAATCCTGGCTCACAGGCCGCAAGGCCTGCAGATGCATTTCCAGGCGTGCAGTCGGGAAGATATCTGAGAGCGGCAGAAGCCGGAGCACATTGCGCTTGATCAGCAACTGACTCGTCTCACTGGCCAGATGCGTCCAGGCATCTGCGGAGATGAATTCGGTGCCGGCCGGACGACGCGGCTTTTTGCCTGCCGGGGCATTGCCGGGGCTGCGCCGGAAATGCAGGATATGCACTGCCAGTTCCCGCATAAAGGCCTCGCTGGCGCAGACAAATCCGAGTTTTTTCAAGGCCGTGAGGCTTTCCCGGCTGAGGTCCTGCAGCTGGTTCTCAGCCAGGGGCAGGGTGCGGGCCAGCATCGCGGTGAGCTTGGCGTGCTCCCAGGGCTGCATCTCACCGGGCACCAGGGATTGCTCCGAGTCAGTCAGCTGCCCGAAGGCAACCGCGACTTCGCCATAGCCGGTGGCGACCAGGACATTCGCAAGCAGGGTCTGCAAGGCATCGCTGTCGAGGCTCTCACCGGCAGCATTGCCGGAGCGGATTTTCTCTTCCAGCATCAGGGCGAAATGCTCCGGCAGCCATTGGTCGCTGATGCCGTTGCTGCGGAAAGCCTGGGCCAGTTTTTCCCTCAGCTCATCCAAATCAAAGGACCGCATGCTGCCATCGCGGTCCTGGACCAGCAGATTGGTGGAATAAATCTTAATCATGGTCTTTATTGTCGGCTTCCTCTGGCGTCTCGGCCAGGCTGTGCACAGCGCTGATGAACGCATCCGCATCCTGGAAATGCCGGTACACGGAAGCGAAGCGGACGTAGGCCACTTCATCAAGCTGCTTCAAAGCCGCCATCACCAGCTCGCCAATCTGGGCCGTAGGGACTTCGCTTTGCGACAGCAGCGCCAGGGAATTGGTGATATCGCCGACGATTTTGTCGACCGCTTCCTGGCTGACCGACCGCTTCCAGCAGGCCATATTGATGCCGGAGCGCAGCTTCTCAGGCTTGAATTCTTCCCGGCGCCCATCGCGTTTGACCACAGTGATATCAGCGGGAATCACAGTCTCGTAGGTAGTGAAACGGAAACCGCAGTTCTGACACTGTCGCCGCCTCCGAATAGTCTCGCCTTCCTTGGAGACGCGAGTCTCAATCACTTTATCATCATCAATTTTGCATTTTGGACAACGCATAATACTTACCTCAGGACGCTCATGGCAGGTCACGCATGACCCGTTCGATGCCGACGGCCCGTCCCTCATCGTTCAGGGTGACTACCACGGCATGCAGGCGGATGCCCTTTTCCACCACTGTGAACCGGGCCGGCATACCGGTCCGGAAACGATGCAGGACTGGCTGTATCGCCCGCCCCAGAATGGATTCGCGGGCCCCGACCATCCCGACGTCGCATTGAAACGCGGTGCCGCCGGGGAAAATTTGCTGGTCTGCGGTAGGGACGTGGGTATGGGTGCCCAGGACTGCGCTGACCTTTCCGGCCAGGAAGCGCCCGAGAGCGATTTTTTCACTGGTGGCTTCGGCATGGAAATCGACAATGATATTGCTGGTCTCTTTTTGTATCTGCGGGATGATATTCTCGGCGGCCTCAAACGGGCAGTTCGCACCCACAGTCATAAAGGTTCGCCCCAGCAGCGACAACACCGCGATACGGTGGCCATTTTCGGTGGTAAAGACGCCATAACCGCGGCCGGGCTGGCAGGCGGGCAGATTGGCCGGACGCAGAACATTGGTGAGCTGTTCGATTTCAGTGACGAATTCTTTCTGGTCCCAGACGTGATCGCCGGCAGTGCAGACATCGATGCCGCGGCTGAACAATTCCTGCAGGCAGTTCTTGGTCAAACCATTGCCACCGGCGATATTTTCCGCATTGGCGATGCAGAACTCACAGGCGTATTCGCGGCGCAGAACCGGCGTCAAGGCCATTGCCGCCTCGCGTCCACCCTTGCCTACAATATCTCCAATGAACAGTATTTTCATTATGTATTCCTGATGTAATTCGCATAATATATCATCTCAAAGCCTTGCTGGAAAGTCATCTCGAAGCCTTGCAGGGAAGAACAGCCGCGAAGATGTAATAGACTTTCTGCAGAGCAGGTTTAAAGTGGCAGTGCATGGGACGTATGGGACAAATAGGACAAATGGATAAGACAATGGGGCAATGGGATGGGCGATTTTAGCCTACCGCTCCCATTGTCCCATTATCCCATTATCCCATACGTCCCCTGCCATCCCCCGCGCCGGAGGCGCGGCACTATCCCGCGGGTATGCGCGCGCCTTTCCCATTGTCCCATGCCATACGTTCCCTGCAATTCCCCGTTCCCAGCCCGCCGTTCTGGCAGCGACCAGGTTTATATCTGGCTGTTCAGCGGTGATAGGCCTGGAACGGGCTGTCGCTGACCAGGGCTTCTGCCAGGCTCAGTCCGGCAAAGCCGGTGGCCTGCATACAGAATTCCGGTTCGACATCGTCGGCCATCACTGCGCACATCCTGGCTTGCAAGGGGTTGGCGAGGTATTGTCCGGCTTTTTGTACCCGCAGGCGGATATCCTCCCGGTCTTCGATATGATTGCAGTAATAGCCGAGGAGGTGGGGGATGGCGCAGCATTTGGCGACCTGCCAGTAGAAACGCAGGCCGTCATGGGCCGAATCGTCCCAGCCTTCCAGCGGGTCTTTCACCACTTGCCGCAAATACAGCTTGTTCAAGTCGAACCAGGGTTTTTCCACGGGGAAGCGCTTTAAGATATCGGCCTGCAGCCATTGCCGCAGCCGGTCTGCGATGGTCTGGCGGATTTCCTGGTTTTCGCTGACGTAATGGGTCCAGCACAGCGCTTCCAGCATATAGAAGATGCGTCCGTAATCACCGATCAGGGCCTTGTGTTCCGGCATCGGATAGACGTTGAAGCGAATGGGTATGCCGGCCTGGTGCCAGTTCGCGCATTGGAACTGCGCGAAGCCCTCGGCGTTCTCGATATAGTGCCGGTCGCCGGTCGCCAGGGTGTAGGCAGCGAAAGCGGAACAGACATTCATGGCCATTGAGTAGGTGCCGTTGAGCTTGTGCCCGCCCCAGATGCCGTTGCCGTATGAACCGTCGGCCAAACCCCAGATTGGAACCCAGCAGTCGAGCCATTTCTTGGCTGCCGCCAGGTAGCGCTCCCGCCGCTCCGTATCCTGACAGTACTGCGCCGCCTGGATCAGAGCATGCACATTCGAACCGTTGTCAGCCAGATTGAATTTGCCGGTGCGCAGCAGATGCTCAATCTCCTTTTGGCTCAGCTCAGCTGCCGGTTTGCCCCGGAAATTAGAGGACAGTGCGCCGTTGGGCAGCTGTTCGCCGATGTAGTTGTCCAGATGCGGCCAGACCGCCTGGGCGTATTCATCGCGCTGCAGCAGCCTGGCTCCCAGCAGCAGCGTCCGGATGGGATAGAAAAGGAAATACCACTCATACGGCGGCGACTGGAATTTCGGCATCTGGCTGAGCAGCCAGTCGCAATAAGTCTGCATTGCCTCCTGGAGAGACAGTTGCTCGTATTTGATTTTCATGTTTTTCCTCAAGTGAGCAGGGGTGTGGTTCTGGCTCTCACAGCCATTTGATCCGCGGGCGGTATTTGGCGTAGAGCTTCTGGTTCTTCTCCAGACCGCCTTCAACATTGATGCTGTTGATGATTGGCGGCTCCATGCCCTCGGCCAGCATGATCTCACAGGCCTTTATAACCATCGCATTGCAGATGAAAGCATTGCCAAAAGTGGAGTAGGCACCGATTTTCGAAGCGATCCCGGGCATGTTGAGGATGGCATCGCCATATTCCATATATGTCAGCAGCGTCACTTCGAACATCTCATGCAGATTCCGGCCACTGGGATGGCGGCCGGGAAAATCCGGCGGCAGCTTTTCGGCATAATCGGTGGAGGTCACGGCAATGACTTTCACACCGCGCTTCTGACATTCCAGAGCAGTCTCAATGGTTACCGGATTGATGCCGTAGCCGTTGACCAGAATCAGCAGATCATCGCGGCCGATATTGTAGGCATCCAGGATATACGGCGCCAAGGCGGCACAGCGTTCACCGAAAGGGATGTGCGGGATGCGGATGGAATCGGCAAACACCGGGCTGATGCAGGCCAGCCCACCAGCGCGATGGAACATCTCCTCAGCCATCATGTTCGAATGCCCGCCGCTGCCTAAGACGTAGATCAATTTGTCTGCCTTGATCTGGTCCACCATCATCCGGGCCGCCCGTTCGAGCAACGGACGCTGCTCTTCCAGGATGCGCTCCATGCGTTTCTCCAGTTCATCCAGGTACTCGCGCAGAAAGTCTCTCATTGGCTCTCCTTTATGGTTGCTGGTTGATTGCTGTTTTACCGCACTGCTGCTGCGGACAAAGGGGTTAAGTGTGGTTAAGTTCTTGCAGTGCAAGGGCTTGTGCCTATGATACGGGCAGCAGATTGTTTTACCGCTGCGTATTGGCCGGTTATTTATTATTCATCATATAGTAGTGCGTGATTTCCTGGTCCCGCTGGAAGATGGTGGCGATCAGGGCACTGCGAATCCACATTCCGTTGCGCATCTGGCGCCAGTACACTGCGCGCGGATCGTTGTCGCAGCCGGTGTCGATTTCGGTACGCCGGGGCAGCGGGTGCATCAGTACGGCGCGGGGGGAGAGACGCTGCAGGTCATCTTTAGTAAAGGAATAATCGGACAGTTTGACACT
>JAAZIZ010000213.1 GCA_012800565.1 Lentisphaerota bacterium | reverse complement strand
TTCGGCATCATCCTGGCCATGATCATGGTAGTTGCGGCCCGGCGCAACCTGCTTGACGCCCGCCACAAGGCAGTCACTTCCCTGGGAAAGGAACTCAGCAAACAAAGCGTCCCGGCCTGCGTTCCCGCGCCCGGCAGCGACAACGAGGTGCAGGAAGCCGAGCTCCTGAGCGAAAGCCTGCAAGCTTCCCTGGAAAGGGAGCGGCATGAAACCCGCGCTGTCCTGGCAGAACGGCGCAATGGCCGCCAGGAACACGCCCGCGAAGCGCTGGAAAAACTGAGCCGCCTGATGGTGAAGCATGGATTGTTAGTGCAAAGCGCGACGCGTTGCGAGGCGCAGGACGAATTTCCCCTGCCACGGCTTTGCCAAGCCTGCGTGCTGACCGGCGACTTCAACGGAATTTATGGCTTCCTGACTGAAATCGCCAAAGCAAAATCTCCCTGCCGCATCCGTGATGTCGTCCTGACTAGCGAAAATCCGCAGCTCAACGAGGAGCATTTTACGAAAAAACCAGGCGACCTGGTGCTTACCTTTGTCTTTGAGAGCTTTTATGTCGAACTCTGAACCGCCAACTGCGAAGAGCCGTGTCATTCCGATTGACGTCGCCAAGGTGCTGGTGCCGCCGGAGGTCATCGCCTGGGTGCCCGGCGCCATGGCGCGGCGGCATGGTATCCTGCCGGTGGCTGTCCGCGATGACTGCCTGGATGTCGTATCCGCCGGCGGCGACATTGACGCGGCACTGATGCAGCTTGAGGCCAGGCATGGCCTGCGCGTGCGAATTGTGCCGACGGTCGATCCTGGGCGCGTCAAGCAGGCCATACAACAATATTATCCGACCGATGAAATCTCCGGCGACACTCCCCTGGGCTTGTTCTCGCGCATGCTCCGGCGGGCGTTGCAAGCGCATAGCTCCGACCTGCATATTGACCCGCAGGAAGACCGCGGACTGGTGCGCATGCGCATGGACGGACTGATGCGCATTGACCAGGAGCTGACCAGGGAGCAGACGGCTGAGATTGTCTCGGCGGTGAAAGTGGCCGCCAATCTCGATATTGCCGAGCACCGCATTCCCCAGGACGGTCAAATGAGCATGGAAAACCAGGGCGAAGCCATCTCCATGCGAGTGGCGACGGTGCCGACCATCCGCGGCGAAAAAATCACGGTACGCATCCTGGCGTCGGCCCGCAGCGCCGAAGACCTCTCGGATATTTCTCAGCTGGGGATGTCAACGCAGCATTTCCAGCTCTATTCATCGGCGCTGCGTTATCCGCACGGCATAATTCTGTTGTCCGGGCCGACCGGCAGCGGCAAAACCACTACGCTCTACGCCGGCTTGCGCAAACTCAAGGAACCGGGCAATCTGCATATCCTGACCATCGAAGACCCGGTTGAAATCCCGCTGGACGGCGTTACCCAGGTGCGGGTCGATAGCGAGCGGGTCAGCTTTAACCGTGCCCTGCGCAGCGCCCTGCGGCATGATCCGGATGTGATTATGATCGGCGAGATCCGCGATGCCGAAACTGCTGACATTGCGGTCAAGGCGGCCTTGACCGGGCACCTGGTCCTTTCCACGGTGCATACCAATGACGCCACCGGCGTGGTTGTGCGACTCTTGAATCTGGGCGTGCCGCGTGATCTGCTGGCCTCGACCTTGCGTCTGGCAGTGGCACAGCGCCTGGTGCGCCGCCCTTGCCCGCACTGTCTGCAAATGACGCCTGCCTCAGGTCGCCTGGCCGAATTGCCGGCAGGCACCATGGTGCCCAAGGCCGTCGGTTGCTCGCTTTGTGCTGAAACCGGTTATGCCGGCCGTATCGGCCTCTATGAAATGCTGCCCATCGACCCCGCCCTGCGCGAGGCGATCATGCATGGCGACAGCGAAGCGCACCTGCACGAAATCGGCTTTGGCCAGGGGCGCAATGCCACCCTGGTCCAGGATGGCATTGCCAAAGTCACGGCCGGCTTAACCACCCCCGAAGAAGTGGAGCGGGTCGCCTTTCTGGATGAGCTGCCCGAGGCAGCAGCAGAGACTTGCGGAGAAAATGACTAATGCCGGTATTTCATTACACCATTCTTAAAAACGGTGCCCGCAAAACAGGGCGCTTGGCGGCTGCCAGCAGCACTGAGGCGGCACAGCAGTTGCGCACGGACGGCGCGACTGTGCTGAATATACGCGAGGCGGCACCTGGCGATACTGGTGAAAATGCCTTGATTCGTCACCTGGGCAAGTACCTCGTGTCATCAGCGGAGCTGGAATTGAGCTTCCGGCAGCTGGCCTCGGTTCTGGCTGGAGATGTCCCGATTTTGCTGGGCATCACCACCGTCGGCGAGCAATGTTCACCGGCCTTGCGCAATGCTTACGCACGCATACACGACCGGGTTCGCGAAGGCTGTGCCCTCAGCGTTGCCCTGCAAGAGCACGCGCCCTTTGTCAACCGTGTCAGCATCGGGCTGGTGCAAGTCGGCGAGTCCAACGGCACCCTGGACCGCATGTTCGCCTACGCCAGCGAGCTGATGGAAAAAGCCCGCCGGCTGCGCGGTGATTTGCTGCAGGCATTTTCCTATCCGGCCTTTGTGGTGGTCGCCGGCATGGGGGTAGCTTGGTTCATGGCCACCAAGGTCATCCCCAAGGTGATGGTCTTTATCCAGGGACGACAAGGCCAGAGCGGACGCCTGCCGCCCATCACCCAGGCCCTGCTGGACGTCACCGCCTTTGTCCAGAACTACGGCTTATATATCCTGGCTGTGCCAGTGCTGTTGACGATTATCTATGTGCTGGCGCGACGCCAGCGCAGCAGCGGGGAAGCCGTCGATGCCTGGGCCTTGCATATCCCTTTACTTGGCGGCACCTTCCGCGCCCACGCCAACACTATGTGGTGCCGGACTCTCGGCGCCTTGCTGGGCAGCGGCGTCGGCATCATCACCGCGCTTGAGCTGGTCGAAAACACCATGGGAAACTGGCACTATGCGGCGCAGTTCCGCAAGATGCGCCAACAGGTGCGTGAAGGACGCTCCTTGTCTGTAGCCTTTGAGCAGACTGCGTTAGCCAAGCTCTGCCCTATGGCCCGCGCCATGATCGCGGTCAGTGAACAAAGTGGCGGACTTGATAGCTCGCTGATGCAAGTCGCCGACTACTACGAGGACTTGCTGCAGCGACGGGTGAAACTGCTTTCACGGCTGGTCGAGCCGGTGATGTACGCCATTGTCGGCGGCATGGTCGGCTTTGTCTACTTTGCTTTCTTCATGGCCATGATGGCTGCTAACCGCGCCGCTAACTGAATCAACCCAATAAGGAAATATGCTGACATGAAAAAACATTTTGCATCCAGCAAGACTTCTTTTCTTTTTGCCGGTCTGCTACTGTTCTTGCCTGTGCGCTATGCCTTGGCCCAGGCTGCTGACAACAATGCCGCTCCGGCGGCGCCGTCAGCCGCCATCCGCAATCCCTTTGCCTACAGTGCAGCAGAGCATGAGCAGGGGCTGGTTCCTGTCGATACCGACCGCATGCCCACGGGAATACGTCTGGCGGCAGTATTGCTCAAAAGTAATGGCGATGCCCTTGCGGCTTTGCGTCTGCCCGGTGAAACAGCGCCAATCTTTGTGCGGGTTGATGATTTAATCAGCGTCAACCTGCAAGCGTCCGCACCCGCGAAAACCACTTCAGCGAAAACCACTTCAGCGAAAACAAGCACAGCAATTTCCATGACGGAACGGACCACGGTCTATCTGCTGGTGAAGTCCATCACCGCTACCGGCGTCGAGGTGGCGCCACGCGTTCGCCCCAGCGAAGTGCACTTAATACGCTAAATGCCGATAAAACGCTGCTCGAAAGGAATCACTGCCATCATGTCTGTCGCATACACCATAGCCCGCCGGCGCATACTTGCACCCATTATTCTTTGCCTCCTGCTGCATCTGACTGCGCACGCAAAAGATACGCAGACGCCCGACAAGCAGGCGGTGCCTGACTTGAAAACGCTGAATGTGCGTGAAATGAATGTTGGCGAACTGGCCGCTTTTCTATCCTACAGCGGCAGTCTCCGCGTAGTTGCCAGCCAGGAAGCCGCCCAAAGAAACGTGTCGATCTTCCTGCAGGAGATCGAGGCCCGTGATGCTCTGGAGGCCATTTGCCGCTCAGCCGGCCTGGTTTACAGACCCGGCGGCAGCAACGGCGTGGCATTCATCCTGACGCAACAGGAATTCAGCGCCTCGCGCGGCCTGTACAATGATGAAGTGGTGGAAAGCATTCAGCTGCGCCATGCCACCGCCTCTGACGTCGGCGAGACACTGCGCAATCTCTTTGCCGACCGGCTGGTTTGGATCGCGCCCTCCGATGATATGGGCAATGCCGAATACCAGATTGACAAAGCCTTGGGACGCATGGACCTGCTGACTGAATACGAGGAATTCACCCGCAGCGATAGTGACAGCGACAGTGACAGCAGCAACCGACGCAGTGATGACAGGCGGCGGGACAGCGATTCCTTCCGCAGCAGGACGACCACGAGTACGCGCAGAAGGAGCGGCGACAGCCGCAGCATGGCTGACTTCGCCATGCTCGATCAATATCGCTCGCTGCTTGACGATAGGCAGGCAGGCCTGGCAATGCCCAGCGGCGACGCAGGCGCAAGCGAGGATGTGCGCTTCGGCGTCGTCTTCGTCTCCGCTTTTCCCGCCACCAATATGATTCTTCTGCGCTCGACTGACAGCCGCGCACTGGAGCAGATCAAGGCAGCGGTCGAAGCCCTGGATAAACCCACACCGCAAGTGCTGCTGGAAGTCAAGGTGCTTGAACTGGACCTCGGTGACGGCAAGCACATAGGCATAGACTGGCTTTGGCAGGGTGGCGATGCATACGCAGGCAGCTCCAACTGGACAAATGGAAGAATCAGTGCACTGCCCGAGGAAAGCGGCACCGGCGGTCTGGAAACACCGATAACCAATTACTTGTCGAGTGCAACTGGGTTCAATCCGCGCACGGCGGTTGTCGGCGTAATTTCGGATCATCTGATGGCTAGAATGCGCCTGATGGAAAGCGAGGGGCGCCTGGCCCAGCTGGCGACGCCGACGCTCCTGGTCGCTGACGACGAGGCTTCGCGGGTATTCATCGGCAGTCAAAGTCAATTTCTCAAAAAGGTCGAACGCTCGTCGGTCGTCATCAGCGAGGGGGGGCAGACCTCTGGCGGCGATTTGACACCGGAACTGGAAGAGCGGAGCATCGGCATGAATCTCCTCATCACCCCGCGCATCCACGCCGACCGCAGCGTGACGCTGCGAGTGCTGCAGGAGGACACCGACTTCGGCGATATGCGCACCATCAACTTTGGCGGCGAGGCGGCTGTGGAGGTTCAGGACATCCGCCATCGCTCGGTAGTGTCTACCATCGTTGCGCATGACAACCATTGGGTAGTCATTGGCGGCTTGCTGCGCGAAGGCATCACGGAAAAAGAATCCGGTGTGCCCATACTCAAAGATATTCCCTTGCTGGGCCGCTTGTTTAAGAGCACAGGCACCAGCCGCACGCGTTCGGAACTAGTCGTTATGATCAGACCCCTGGTGCTGGTGGCGCCCGGTGACGATGTGAATGCATCGCGTGAACTGCTCGAACGCATCAGCCGCCATCCCTCAATTCAAAATATCCTTGAAAAGGCCAGGGCGGAACTGAGGCTGCCGCTGCCGAATGACAAAGAAGAAGCCGCTCCCACAGCACCAAGCGGCGATGAAGAGATGCCATGAAGCTGAATATAGTCAAGATCATTGATGAACTAGTCAGCGAAAACGCTTCCGACCTGCATCTTGTGGCCGAAAATCCGCCGATGATGCGAGTGCATGGCGTGCTGAAAGCCGCAGCAGGCTATGATGTGTTGACGTCCGAAGACATTGAGCAAGCCTTGCAGATTATCGTGCCGGAATCCATGCTCGCAAAATTCCGTGCGGAGCAGGAGCTTGATATCGGGGTGACCATCGGCGATGGCTATCGCTTGCGCATCAATGTCTATGTCCAGCAAAACAGCACCGCTGCCGCCATCAGGTTGTTGCCGAACGCATTTTTCCCCTTGGAAGAACTCGGCTTGAACACTGCGTTGCTGAAACAGATCGTCGCCATGCATTCAGGCTTGGTGCTGGTGACCGGCGCTACGGGTTCCGGCAAGTCGACGACGATTGCCAGCATCGTCAATGAAATCAATGCTACTCGTGCCTGCCACATTCACACCATTGAAGACCCGATCGAGTATCAGCATATCAGTAAAATGGCGCTGGTCACGCAGCGGGAAGTCGGACGCGACACCGTAAGTTTTGCCGAAGCCTTGCGCCGCTCCTTGCGGGAAGACCCGGACGTCGTGGTCGTTGGTGAAATGCGAGACCTGGAAACAACGACCGCCGCATTGGCTTTGGCCGAAACCGGCCACTTGACTTTTGCGACACTACACACCTCGGACGCCGTACAGACCGTATCGCGAGTCATCAGCCAATTTCCGGCTGCTCAGCAAGCGCAGGTCACTATTCAACTGGCATCTACCCTGCGCTATGTCATCTGCCAGCAGCTGATTCCTTGGGACAATAAACAGGGACGCTCCCTGGCGGCTGAAATCTTGGTGGTCACGCCGGCAGTTCGAGCCTTGATACGCGATGGCCGTACACACCAAATTAGAAACGCCATCCAAACCGGACAGGCCGAAGGCATGCAGACTATGGAACAGGCACTCGAAAGCTTGATCACCAAACGCCTGCTGAGCAAAAAAACAGCCATCGAATTCTGCAACGATCCAGTCGCATTGATGAAAGACAGTTAAAAGATTTATCCGCAGGTTCAGAAATCGCTATGATTTTCCGGGACTCCCTATGGTTCTGAGACGATGCATTACGCTATTTTGGGCCGGACCGATATTTTTTTGCCAACTGGACTTGCAAAAATGGCTGGCGGCAATACGCTAATGTTTTGACATTTTTGCAAGAAATTTGGGACGTCCGAACAACAGGGCAACGACAGGAAACGGAATATTATGCGTGACAATATCGATCCATACTCACCTTGTCCTTGCGGCAGCGGAAAAAAATACCGGTTTTGCTGCCGGCGTAAGAAACATGAATCGCCAGCGCAAACGCTATCGCCGTTTTCATCGCTCGTGATATTGGGCGATCTGGAAAAAGGTCATGGCCTGCATCAAAAAGGCATGAAATGCATGGCAAAAGGCGAATACGTAGAGGCGATTTCATGTTTTATTAAAGCCTTGAAAGAAAGTGGTGGCATCGGTGGAACGGCCAACAATCTGGCTTTGTGTCTGTTTCTCATTGGAAAGTACGAGGAAGCGCTTCGGGTGCAACGAGAGAATCTCGAAGATTCTCCGCTTCCAAATCCGTTCGGATACGCTAATCTGTCACTGTTTCTTCTGTTCCTTGGCGATGAAGAGGGGGCTGCCGAAGCTGTATCCCGCGCTATCACGCTGGAAGCGCTGAATGCGGATGCAACAGGCAAGGTCTGTGAAACACTTGCACGCTTCAAAAGGCATCACGATATCCTGAAGACAGCGGATGCCAGTAAGTTTAGCGGCGATCCGCTGGTCCGCTTTTATACCGGCGTGGCAGCGGCCAATCTTGGCGATTACGAACGGGCAATGCGAGATTTGAGTTGCGTGCCGGTCGGACATTTCAAAGGAGAATTGGCGCAAAAATATTTGCAGCATCTGAAAAATAAAACCCAACCGAATACCATTCGCAAAGACTGGCCATATCTTTTGCTGGGAGAATATTATCTCAACCACAACATGCTCAAAAAAAACAGTGTATCGCAGACGTCATTGACTTCACGCCGTTATATGGTGGATTTTATGGAAGCGATACTTAACGAAGACCCGTTTGAGATGGACGATGTCGTAATGCCGATACTGGAGATGTCTCAGCATCCGGAGGCGAGCGCTTTGCTCTGGCTGATACTTAAAGGAAACTTTGGTCCTGACCAGCTCCGTACGGACGCCGCTTTCACCTTGGCGAAGAAAGGTGAAATTAAACAAGACGAAGTAATAAAATTTATCAACAGGGGCGAAATTAAAGAACAGAAACTGCTTTCGATCAGTCTAAACCCGGACTTCAAGTTCAGCGAATTGCCTCCTGAGCTGGAACCAAGCTACAGAAAATTGTTTCTGGGAGGACGAAAACGCCATGCAGATTGGCCTGAAATTACTCGTGGTTATAAAAAACTGATGTCGAAAGCTCCGCATTATTATCCGTTCCGGTATAATTATGCAGTCGGTCTTTTGCATTGTAACCGGGTTAAGGAGGCGGAAACGATTTTACGGTCTTTGGTGGCTGAATATCCCGAGTATCTTTTTGCGCGAGCCAACTTGCTTAATATTTTCGTCACCGATGATCGCCTGGATGAAGCCAAACAACTGGTACAGTCAACTGAATTTCCCAAAGAGACGCATCCGGACGCCTATGTCGCGTGGCTGGTATCTATGACGGTGTACTTTGAAGCCATTGAAAAGAATGCAGAAGCTTTCAGGAGCATCAAGTTTGCGCAAAAAATCGCTCCTGAGGACCCAAGCGTGAAAGAGTTGTGGATGGACTGGGAGGATTACGACGAGGAGGAAGACACTTCAGCCTATCTGATGTTCAAAAGCATCATAAATGCAAATATATAGTAGGATTTCACAGAGGGCGAGCCTGTCCGACCCGTCTGACCCGTCCGACCTGTCCGACCTGTCCGACTTGTCCGACCTGTCCGACCTGTCCGACCTGTCCGACTTGTCCGACAGCACTATGCAGCACTGTATAACGGAATTCCTTGGCAGTCAAAGATTAAACAAATAACAGTGGCATTTTTCTCCGCAACAGTTTTATTTTTTTGATTCAGGCATTACATTATTTGCTTTACTTTTGTAATTTACGTATGCATTAGGCAACTGGCAATAATGGAGAAAAAACTGTGAAAAATTGTGCTCCCGAAAAAATCAGAAATTTTGTCCTGGCAGGTCATGCGGGTTCTGGGAAGACGAGCCTGGCTGATTTAATGTTGTTCAAGTCGGGTGCGGTCAATCGTCGTGGCAGTGTTGACCAAGGCACCAGCGTCTCGGATTTTCGTCAGGAAGAGCAGGAGCGCAAGAGCAGCATCTACAGCAGTGTGATGCATTGCCCGTGGCAGGATGGGCATTTCTATTTCATCGACACCCCCGGGAACTCGGATTTTTGCGGTGAGGCGATGAACGCCATCAATGTCGCTGATATGATGGTACTGGTTGTTGACGCGATGCTCGGCATCGGTCCCGGCACCATTCGGGCCTGGCGCCAGGCCCGCGAACGCAACCTCCCGCGGGTGATCTTCATCAACGGCTGTGACCGTGACCAGTCGGATTTCAACAGCGTGCTGGACCTCCTGCAGCACAATTATGGCAAGACCATCTGCATCCCGTATAACTTGCCGGTAGGCAGCAAGGCTGCCTTGAGCGGCGTAGCCAAGGTAATGGACGGGGCTGGTGGTGAATACGCTGCCAGCGCTGAAGAGTTCAAGAATGCGCTGATTGAGGCGGTGGCCGAGACCGATGAAGAACTTATGAACAAATATTTCGAGGATGGCGATCTCAGCCCCGAAGATTTCACACTTGGTTTCCGGAAAGCCATTCTCTCCGGGTCAGTGGTGCCGGTCTTTACCGGCAGCGTGGAAAAGGATTTGGGGGTCAGCGAACTGATGGATGCGCTGCTGGCATACGGTCCCTCGCCCCTGGATGCGGTCACGCTGCATCTCGACCATGGCGAGGTGGACCGCAAGTCCAATGATGCACTGGGCTTCGTCTTCAAAGCCGTCAATGACGCCTTTATCGGTCAGTTGAATTATGTGCGTATTTTCAGCGGCACCTTCAAGAGCGACTCAGAGCTGATCAATTCCAGCAAGGATAGCAAGGAGCGGGTCGGCAATCTTCTGCAGGTGCAAGGCAAGGAACAGGCCGTGGTGGAGGAAGCCGGTCCCGGTGAAATCGTGGCCATTGCCAAATTGAAGAACACCGGTCTGAATGATGTTCTGGGCAGCAAGTCGTTCAATTGTGCTTTCAGCGCGGTCGATTACCCGCAGCCCACCACGCTTTACGCGGTGTCGGCGCAGGCCAAGGGTGAGGAAGACAAGCTCGGTGCCGGCCTGAGCCGGCTGGCGGCTGAGGACCCGACCATCGTGGTTGAACGCAATCCGGAGACCCGTCAGACGATCCTCCGGGGCATGGGCGATCTGCACATCAACCTGGTGGTATCCCGCATGAAGAATGATTTCAAGGTCGGGGTGGTTCTGGAGACGCCACGCACACCGTATCGCGAGACGGTAAACGGCACCGGCACAGCTCAGTACCGGCATAAGAAACAGTCCGGCGGGCACGGCCAGTTTGCTGAAGTGCATCTGCGCATTGAGCCCTTTGCGGGCACGGCTGAAGAGGAATTCCAGTTCGGTAATGAGGTGGTGGGCGGAAATATCCCCAAGAACTATATCCCGGCAGTGGAGAAAGGCGTGATTGAAACGCGGCTGAGTGGCCCTCTGTCGCGTTCCAAAGTCATCAACTTCAAAGCCACAGTCTATGATGGTAAATATCACGATGTGGACTCTTCAGAAATGGCTTTCAAAATCGCGACTCGGGGTGCTTTCCGGGAAGCGATGGCCAAGGCCAAGCCGATGCTGCTGGAGCCGATTATGAGCCTGAAGATTATGTTCCCGGAAGAGTATATGGGAGCGATCAGCGGCGACCTTAATTCCCGGCGCGGGCGGATTCTGGGCATGGACCGTGAGGAAGGCATGCAGATTCTCAATGCTGAACTGCCCTTGGATGAATGCTACAGCTATCCTACCCAGCTGCGCTCCATGACTCAGGCCCGCGGGAGCTTCGAAATGGCTTTCGAGCGCTATGAGCCTGTCCCGTCCCAGCTGGCCGCTCAGATTCAGGCTGAGGCAGCCAAGCTGCAGGAAGAGGAGGAGGACTGAGTCAGTCCCCGCTGATTGTGCGCCGGCGGTTGCCTCTTCGGCTCCAGCCGGCGTTTCCCGGCCCGGAATTTACTCCGGGCGTTTCAGTTCCGGTTCCGGTTCGGCTGCAGCTGCCCGGGTAAGTCATAAGAGATAAGAAAATGGCACAGACAAAGAAGTTCAAAGTTGGGATTATTGGGTGTGGTCGTATTTCCCGCTTCCATGGCATACCGGTATCAGTTCAGGAAAATGCCACTGTCACTGCTTGCTGCGACTTGATTGCCGAACGGGCCAAGGACATGGCGAAGCTGTTCGGTTGCAAAAAGACTTACACGGATTATGAAGAGATGATCCGCAAAGAGAAGTTGTCGGTGGTGCACATTTGCTTGCCGCATTATCTGCATGCGCCGGTCGCCATCCGGGCCATGGAGCTGGGGTGCCACGTCCTGACTGAGAAGCCGATGGCAATCTCCATGGAGCAGGCGGAGGCGATGGTCGAAACCGCGCGAAAGACCGGCAAGACCCTGGGAGTGATTTTCCAGAACCGTTACAATGCCGGTTCAGTACTGGTCAAGAACTGCCTGGACAGCGGCCGCCTGGGCAAGGTCCTGGCGGCGAAGTCCACCGTGACCTGGTGCCGCACTCCGGAATATTATACCAGCAGTGACTGGAAAGGTACCTGGGACAAGGAAGGTGGCGGAGCCATCATCGACCAGGCCATCCACACCCTGGACCTGATGTGCTGGTTCCTGGGTTATGATATCGAAAGGGTTGACTGCAGTCTGGCTAATCGTGATCATCAAGGCGTTATCGAGGTGGAAGATTGCGCGGACGGGCTGATCGTGTTCAGGAACGGTGTGCGAGCCTCGTTCTGGTGCATGAATTACTACAGCCATGATGCGGAGGTTGAGATCGACCTCGAATGCGAACTGGGCCGGGCGAAAGTCACTGCGGAAGAAGCCCGGGTGGTGTTTGCTGACGGACGCGAGATGATCGCCCGACCCAATCCGCAAGAGAGTTTCGATTACGGCGGCGGCCCCTCCTACTGGGGTGCCAGCCATCTGAAGCAGATTGATGCTTTCTACGATGCTCTCTCGGCCGGCCGCCAGCCGGAAATCAACGGCGAGCTGATTTTGACTACCGCGCATCGGATGATCATGGGGCTGTATCAGTCCGGCAAGGAACGGCGCCCGATCAGCTTTGCTCCAGCCTCAAAAGCTTCGAAGGCAAAGAAAAAAGCGGCAAAATAATTTCTCTCCGGTACATTAGGCGCAGAACCGTTCTGAGGCAGTATATTAACCTCAGTACGGTTCTGCGTTTTTTTGCCCGCTGCGGGCGTCTTTTGCTCCGCGTCCGGGAAATGCTGTCCAGAGTACCGTCTCTTCTTTCACTGCCATGCGCACTTTTTTACGCGATATCCGCTACTTATTCAGCAAACAGGATTTGCTGCGCTTTACCATGCTGGTCATGATCCTGGCTCTTGGCACCGCAGTGGAACTGGTCACCCTGGCGGTGGTGCCGTTCTTTGTGGCTCTGCTGACCGATATCAACCACGTGACTGCTGCCAGCCCAGTGCTGCAGCAAACGCTGGCGCTATTCCGGAAGATCGGTATCAGTGAGCCACAGCAGATTTTGTTCTGGAGCGGACTGATTTTTCTGGGCATCTTTGCCCTGCGTACCGCATATCTGTATTTCAGCTACACAGTGCAGGAACGCATCATCAAGAACCGCTGCGTGTACCTCGGCGCACGGATTTTCTCCGCTTATATGCAGGCGCCATACAGCTTCTTCCTGCAGCGCAATTCCCAGGACCTGCTGAATACGGTGATAATTGAGTCTGAGCGGGTTACCAATTATGTCCTGAACAGTGCGATTAATCTGCTGCGGGCGCTGATTGTGATGCTGGCCATCGTCGTGATGTTGCTGTTCCATATGCCGCTGATCTCCATGCTGTCCTTGCTGATTCTGGGAATCTTCGGCGGGGGCTTCGTGTACCTGAACCGGGAGCAGAGCAAACGGCAGGGGGAAGAAGAGCACAACAATCGCCAGCTGGCCATGAAAGGCATCGCCGAAAGCATCGGCGGCATCAAGGAAATCAAAATCCTGGGCTGCCAAAAACACTTCGTCGCCCGCATTCACAGAGCCTTGGAAAGAGTCTTTGCCGGACAGCGCTGGCTGGCGGTCAATCAGAAAATCCTGTGGCCGTATCTGGAATTTGTCACTATCGCGGTGATGGTCGGGGCGATGCTGCTGGCAATGCAATTGCAGCATGAGAGTTTCCTGGGCATCGCACCATCTCTGGCGCTGTTCGCTGCGGCTCTGTTCCGGCTTAAAGGCTGTGTCACCGATTGCATGCTGAATTTTACGGCTTTGCGCTACAACTTTGTCTCAGTCAGCACCGTCTGCCGTGATCTGCGGCAGTTGGACGCACTGGCGAAACAGAAAAAAACGCACTCCCGCCCGGGACGGTTGCTGCCGCTGCAGCACGATATCAGAATTGAGCAACTGTCTTTCCGCTACGAGAATGCCTCCGGCTGGGCTTTGCAGGACATCTCCCTGGAAATCAAACGCGGGCAGGCAGTAGCATTTGTCGGCGCGACCGGTTCCGGCAAGAGCACCCTGGCCGATGTGTTGCTTGGGTTGCTGCCCCCAGCGCAGGGGCGGGTGCTGGTCGATGGCGTCAATATCCAGGAAAATCTGGCAGGCTGGCAGCGGCAGATCGGCTATGTCCCGCAGAATATTTTCCTGCTCGACAGCAGCATCCGTAATAATATCGCCCTGGGAATCCCGGAGCAGGATATCGTTTCCGAGCAGCTTGCCAAAGCCATCCAGGCGGCCCAGCTGCAGGAGTTTATCGCGTCATTGCCCCTGGGACTGGATACTGATTTGGGAGAACGCGGCATAAGGCTCTCCGGCGGGCAGCGGCAGCGTATCGGCATCGCCAGAGCTTTGTATCATAATCCAGCAGTGCTGCTCTTTGATGAGGCAACTTCGGCCCTGGACTCGCTGACCGAAAAAGCTCTGGCCCAGGCTCTGGAAAGTCTGCGCGGCGAACACACCATCATCACTATCGCGCACCGGCTCTCAACTGTGCAAAACTGTGACCGGCTGTTCTTCCTTAATCAGGGAAAACTGCAGTACAGCGGCACATTCCAGGAACTTGTCGCCAACAGCACTGAATTTAAGGCTATGGTCGGAAACGCAGAATTAAATGCCAAAAACGCGATCTCTAATGCTCAAAAGTAGCAAATTATCAGAAATAAAATATAAAATATTGGCATTTTTTACAAAAATGTATATAAAAATAAAGGAAAAAATAAGCCGTTCCGGGGGCAAAAAAGGGCGCTTTGAGATGATGGCACCTGAAAGCTTGATAAAAGGCTCTTTTGCTTCTTGATTTATTTTACATAAATGTTAAAAAGCACGATTTTTTCTGTAATTTTCTTCTTTTTGATTTGTAACCAAGGTATTCTGGAGTATATTCTCGTCTGTCATTTCATTAATTGTGGTTGTTGTGTATTTGTTATGTACTCATTGAGGAAAGGAAGTTCTGATGGCTGTATACAATTTCAATGCCGGTCCTGCTGCTTTACCGAAGCCAGTGTTGCTGCAGGCCCAGTCGGAGTTTGTGGATTACCGCGGTTGCGGATATGGTATTATTGAGGAGAGTCATCGGGCGCCGTTGTTTGAGGAGATCATCACTGCGGCGGAGGCTAATGTGCGGCGTTTGCTGTCGATCGACGACGATTACGAGGTACTGTTTCTGCAGGGTGGCGCGAGTCTGCAGTTTGCCATGATACCGATGAATATTATGCTTCCCGGGCGTCGGGTTGGTTTTTGCGACACGGGCGAGTGGTCCAACAAGGCGATGAAAGAGGCGAAGATTCTGGGGGCTGAGATTGATTTGCTGTATGACGGCGCACAAGAGTCGTACCGCCGCATCGACGGTATTTCCTCCTGGACGGTGCCGCAGGATTTGGCCTACTTGCACATCTGCAGCAACAACACGATTTACGGCACTCAGTATCAGGAGTTTCCCCAGAGCGGGGCGGTGCCTCTGGTCGCTGACATGTCCAGCGACATTATGTCCCGGGTGGTGGATGTCAACCGCTTCGGGCTGATCTTTGCCGGGGCGCAGAAGAACATCGGTCCTGCAGGGTTGACCCTGGTGATCGTCCGCAAGGATTTGCCTGAACGCTGCCCGAATACGGTTCCCACCATGCTGCGTTTTGCCACTCACGTCAAGAGCAAATCGCTGTTCAACACTCCGCCGACTTTCGCCATCTATATCCTGCGCCTGGTTACCGACTGGTTGCTGGACAACGGCGGTCTTGCTGCCATGCAGCGGATCAACGAAGAGAAAGCTGCCTTGCTCTATGATTTTATCGACCGTTCGGATTTCTACCGCGGCACCGCTGATCCGGCCTCGCGTTCCCGGATGAATGTCTGTTTCCGCTTGCCCAGCGAGGAGCTGGAGAAGCAGTTTGTGTCTGCGGCCAAGGCGGCCGGTTTGATTGGTCTGAAAGGGCATCGGGCGGTCGGAGGCTGCCGGGCCAGCATCTACAACGCGGTGCCGCTGGAGGGCGTGCAGCGCCTGCTGGAAGTGATGGCCGATTTCCAGGCCCGGTGCTGAGTCGCCCGGCTGTCCCGGTCGGAAAATTCTGTTGTGCCGCCCCGGCAAAGACTGTCTTTTAGTCGTTGCCGGGGCTTTTTTCATTCTTTATCGGAATTGCCTCGGAGCTGGCTTGCGCGGTTGCTTTTTTGGGTTATTTTATGGTCTGCGAAACAGTGCCGCGAAATGCGGGTCAGAAAGGTATTCCTGTTTGCTTTCGACAGTACATTGTTCTTGGAGCATCATTATGGCAGTTAAGAAGTTTGTGGGCCTCACCGCGTTGCATGAAAATTGGGAGCATGTCATTGTGACTGCGCATCGCGGTGCT
>JAAZIZ010000212.1 GCA_012800565.1 Lentisphaerota bacterium | reverse complement strand
CCAGTCGGTATCGATGCAGGTAGAGCAAATTCTGTCCTCGGTCATAGACCAGGGGTGTGCGTTGACAGCTGTCTTCCGCAACCATATCCGGATACCGGGCAAAGAGAGCCTCGTATTCGGCAAGCGTCAGCGGGGCAGGGGGGATATTTTGCCCGGCTCCGAATTCTTCCGGGGCATCACTCCATTTCTGCAGGTTCAAGGCACAATGCCCCTGTATGATGGCAGCCAGAGACATCGCCCCCAGCAGTTCCAGGTGCGGATCACCGCCGGCATGCCGAGACAGCAGCTCGGCAAACTGCCAGCTTAACTCCGGCAGGACAGCAGAAGAACAAAACTGGGCTAAATCAAACGGCACTTCTTGAGCCTCCTTGCCGGAATTCCACACATCCCAGATACTGGTCCAGGATTTTAATCAACTCATAACTGGGACGAGCCTGATAAATGCCCTGACGGGGATCGCTTCCGTGGCAATACTGTTCCCAGGAAATACCGCGCACGAACAGATAAAACACGCTGCCGAGATATTTCTCGTACAGCTGCTCTTCGGTCAAATCCAAGTCTTGCTGATTTTCCAGCAGACGTTGCTTCAGATACTGGAAGAATGCCAGTACGTATATGATGTACTGCAGTTTATAGCAGTTGCGGTCCATCTCCAGCTCAAGTCCGGCGGCAGAAAAATTATCCCAATCCCCGCCGATAAAATTCGTCTTCCAGTCCAGAATATGAAATTTGCCATCGTGACGGAAAAGCAGATCAATCGCACCGGTCAGATTGCAGCCCGGGGGATAGAACCGCGACCAATCTGCCGGCATCTGCACACCGGCAGAGCGCAAATCAGCACTGAATTTATCGCTGTCCAGGCCGTAGGGCAGGGTATAGGTGAAGCGCAGTTCCGGCAGGCAATCGGAGCGTGGCACATCCTTGAGGCAGATGCGTCCCTGCTCATCAAGCGGCACCTGCAGCACACCTGATACCATATCACAAAACGCGGATAGCTTTTCTTCCCGTTGGGCAGGATTACCACCCAGCAGAGAATTCTGCGCCAGGACATTCCCAATCTGAACCGGAAGGTCAGCCGGAGGCGTCTGAAAATCCAGCTTCTCGAAAAAATTATGCCAGGCTATACCGGCACGTTTGCCGCTTGGAAAGAGAAAAATCGCCGGGCGTGGTTTTTCTGACGCCGGGAAATCCTCGTCCGCCTCTGCTGTGCGACCGTCATCAAGGGCGTCATCCTCCAGCGGTTCATCGTCTTTCCAGGCGGTTTCGGGAAACGGGCTGCCGGCAGGAGCAGTTACAGCTGTCGCGGTGCCTGGCAGTACCAAGCCCTGGTGCGCAGGCGCCAAGGAGGTGAAGCTGCAGGTCTGCCAACCGTACTGAAAACAGAAATTGCCGGGAAACGTCTGCAGCGCCAGGCTGTCGGCTGCGTCAGTCTGGCCAGTGCTCGTCGCCTCCGGCTGTTCCGCGCCATGCCCCCAGCATTCCGGAGGTTCGGTTTTCAAGGTCAGACGACTGCTGAAGTATTGATACGGCGAGGAGGAGTGACCGCGCGTTGCACCAGTTTTTTCAGATTTGCACAGCAGGAAAGTAGCGAATTTGGCCCGGGTGAGCGCAACATAAAACAGCCGCAGGCTATCCTGCAAATCCTCGTTGAAGCAGATTGCCTCGCGGTCTTCGTTCACGCCGGCATCAGCATTGCGGACATGCAGGCAACGGCTGCCATCCTCAGCATGAAAACGCCGGCATTGTTTCGCTGAATGACTGCGGCGCCACAAATCCGGCAGAATCACCAGCGGATATTCCAGGCCTTTGCTTTTATGGATAGTCTTGATCAATACTGCGTCCATCTCACCAGGCAGACGCAACTGCTCATTTTTCTCTGCCTCGGCATCGGCAACAGTTTGCAGGCCGGAGCGGCGGTTGCGCAGGAAATTCAGCAGGCTCTCGGAACCCAAATGCCGCTGTCGGCTCTCATGATAGAGCACTTCCGCCAAATGCTGGAAGTTAGTCAGAATGCGCTCGCCCTGGGCGTTGGCACCAAGTACCTCCGCGACAGTTAGTTCCTCCGGCCAGAACTCAGCACCCCAGCGCGGATCAAAAAATCCGCTTGCCGGAAGACTATGACTGAGAAAATGCCGGAACATGATCAGGAAATTTCTCTTCTGCCAGAGTTCGCGCAAATGGCCGAAATACTGCTGCAAGGAGGGCAGGGCGTCTTCTAACCTGGCGATCTGCCCGGTGCTGAAATTGAATGGCCACTGCAGCATTACCAGCTTCAGGAAGCGGCTTTCGCCAGGGTCCAGAATGGCTGCCAGCAGATTTTCCAGCAATTCCGCCTCGGTGCTGGTAAAGATATTGCTTTTGCCACTCCAGATTACCGGTATTCCTGCTGCCAGCAGTGCGGCTTCCACCTTGCTGCCGTTGGCGCTTGTATCAACCAGCACTGCAATGTCACTGAATTTCAGTGGCTGCCCCGTGGTATCCTGGTCTGAACTATGCAGGCGCACATCACCCGTATGCACCAGCCTGCTGATCAGCCTGACAGTGCCTTCTTCCAAAGTAATTTTCTTCTCAAGCTCAATGTTCAACAGCAGTTCTTCCGGCGACAGCACCCTCCCTGATACCGTAAGCGAGCTGCTGCCATCGGGCTTCTTTTCTATGCTCCGCCAAGGTATTTCCAACATCCCGAATGGGCCATGCTCGGCCAGAATGATCGGCTGGGCAGAATCGCTGCCGCTAGCGCCTTCCGATTGCACCTGCATCTGGTCATAGAAATTGTTCAGGGCCGTAATATAAGCCGGAGAAGAACGGTAATTGACCGTCAAAGTATGCAGCTTATGGGCGGCAAATTTCTTGGCCTGAAGGTAGGCCTGGATATCACCCCCGCGGAACGAATAAATCGCCTGCTTGGGGTCGCCAATCATAAAAAAACAATTTTCCCGGCCATCGAGGCGGGGAGAACCGAAAATACGGTTGAAGATATCGAACTGCACCGGGTCGGTGTCCTGGAATTCATCCAGAAACAGGGCCACGAAGCGCTGCTGGATGGCCCGCAGCAGGCGCTGCCCGGGATCATTTTGGAGAGCATAGCGCATACGCAGCAGCAAATCATTGTAGGTCAGGAAATTATCCACAGATTTCCGTTCCTCGCACTTAATCTTCAGATACTGGTAGATGCAATACAAGAACAAGTCACGGTAGATATGTCCCAGGCGTGACAATTCCTGCAGTTCCTGCATATATGGATCATCCTCCGGCAGCTTGCCCGCTTCCGCCAGCATCGCATCAAGGCCATAAATCCGCCGCTTTTCCATTAGCAGCCAGAGACGCTCGCTGGTGAAATCTGTCTCCGCCTCGGGTTGGCCATCCCTCAGCTGGCGGAGCAGTTCACGGTAATTGCCGCTGTCGCGCATCTGGGTCAGCTGGGCATCAATCGCCTTGGCAACCTTCTGCAGGGGGCGGGCCAGCTTCTCTAAGCAGTCTGCAGAAGTAAAATCCGGTTCATCTGCCAGGAACGCTTTAGCCTCTTCCGCCAGGTCCATCTTGGTTTCCAGAGCAGAAAGCATGGTATTAACCAGTTCAAAGTCAGTTTCCTTGGGCAAAGATAAAAATTTCCAGTACCAGGCGCTGTCCGGCTCATGCCGGAAAAGCATTTCGCGATAAAATTCATGCAGGAGTTCCTGATACATCCGGAGCATATCGGTGCGGATTTCCAGGCCGTAGCGGATGCCGCTCTCAAAAGCGTTGATCTGCAGCATCCGCTGACAGAAACTGTGGATAGTATAAATCGGGGCCTCATCAAAAATCTGCAGGGCCCGCTCCACCCGTTCCAGGGCAGTATCCTGGCTGCCGGGAATGCCGGCAGACGCAGTGAGCAGATTCTCGCGAAAAAAATTCTCACTCTGATCGGAGATGAATTTTCCGCTTTGGCAGCGCAGTTTCATCTCCTGCAGGATAGCTCTCAAGCGGGTGCGCAGTTCTGCGGCAGCATCGACAGTAAAGGTCACCACCAGGATATTGCGCAGGGAAATTTCTTCTGCCTGCAGAAGCTTGCGCAAGACCAGTATCTGGATGTTGTAGGTCTTGCCGGTGCCCGCCCCGGCTTCCACCAGATTGCGACCGGTCAGTGCGCAAGTATAGGGATTGAGAATCGTTCCGTCAGAATTCATTTTCACTCGCCCTCAGGGGTGAAAGTAAGCAAGTCACAGGGCAGGAAAAAACGCTGGCAGTAATCATCCGCTTTGTCGCTCTTCTGTAATTTACCGAATATCGTCTTCGCCATCAGTGGCTCATAACAATACCAGGCCAGCGGTCCGGCCAGAGCCATCGGGAATTTCTCCCCCCAGAAAGCCCGCACGTACTGATTGTATTGCGCATCGTAGCTCGCATAATCTTGACCGCTTTTGCTATTGACCTTGGCCGGGAATTCGTCAAATTCCCTCGGGGCAGCAGCGGTCACCGCTGTCAGTGAAGCATATTCGAACAGCGGCAGCGGCCGTTGGGAAGCCAGAGTATAGACCCGCAGTAACCGCCGGAGATAAGTCCTGGCCTGTTCCTGGGACAGGCCACTCAGGCAAAAGCCCATTTGGTCGTTATCATTGCGCAGATAACTGCAGCAGGGCTGGTCTTGCAACGCAACCAAATACAAATGCCGGACATAGAAGCGCAACAGCTGCCGGCCTCGGGTCTCTTTCTTGAAAGAGCAATGCAGGACGCCGTCAGCATGTTCCCGGGCCAGAAATTTTCCACTGATCTCGCACGTCAGCAATGCTTCTGGCTGGGTGCTCTGCAGGGCTTTGAAATACTCATTGTCGCTGACATTTTCGGGCCAGACTGTCCCGACCCCGTCTAGTACCAGTGTGCCTGAGAACTGCTGGCGCTGCTGCCATTCCTGCTTGAACTTCCCGTCACGGAAACTGCCAGTGTGGATCAGCTCATCGTAGGTGAGCCGGCCATATTCGCCCACCGGCAGGCGGTTGTCTGCCAGCAATCGTTTGTAATGCAGCTGGTATTCATCAGTCTCAGGCTGGGGGAGGACCTCTTTCTCGGACAATTCCCGCAGCAGCGCCTGCTGGTCTGGCCGGCTGAGCTGATATTCTTCCCAATCAGAGAGCTCTGGCTTTGACCATTCTCTGCCCGGCAGACGCAAGGAATGTACGGCATAGAATTCACTGGCATCAATCAGGCAGTTTTCCAACTCCAGCAGGGACAAGCGCAGAGTATCATCCTGCCAGCTGCTGGCAGGAAAAACCGGCCAGCGTTCCGCCGGAAAAGGTTTGTCTTCCTCGGTAGTTGCGGCTGCCGGTTGAGGACGCAAAATCAACCCCCGGGCGACTTTCCAGGAACCACGGTCGTAAGAAAAGACTTGCCGCAGCAGTCCGGATGCTCCGGCAGGCGAGAATAAGTGCACCGAAGAATCTGGAAAAGACTTGGGGGAAAACGCATGCAGAGGATGGCGGATGATGACTTTAGAACAGATATCAGACAGAGACTCCCCTGTACACAGCTGGATATACTCCAGCACCTCGGCAATCACCGTGGAGGGGCTGTGCTCTTTCTGATCAAACTCATCCTGACCATGATAATACAGCAGCAGATAGTCCTGGGCTGACAGCAGCGTCTCCAGAAACAAAAAACGGTCCTCCCACTGCCGGCGGCGGTCCAGGGGACGGCCTTCCTGGGCAATAATGCTGAAGCCCAGCGGGTTCTCCTGGCGCGGGAAGGCATCCTCATCCATCCCCAGCAATGCAATCACCTTGCACGGTATGCTTCGCATAGGCAGCAGAGAACAACAGGTGATCTTTCCGGACAGAAATCCCGCCGTCTCCTGGGGAATCTGCAGAGCCTCGGATAAAATGCTGCTGACCACCGGCAGGGTGATTCGCTCTCCAGCGTAGTTGCTGGGCTGCAAATTCTGAATGAACATCTGAATCGTATTGGCCATCACTCCGTAATCGAAAGCGCTGTCGGCATTGGCCAGGAAAAAAGTCTCCAGGATGCCGGTGAGTTTTCCTGACCACTCCTGTACCGTCAGACCTTCACGAGGAATGCTTTTCGCCAAGGCAAAAAGAGCGTTGATAAATTGCCCCAGTTTTTCCAGCAATTGCCGGTTTTCCTGTCCGTTGGCCTGGGACAGCGGCAGGAGCTGTTCTCCCAGCAGCGGCGGGGAATCCTGCTCATCGTCAATGGCCAAACCCAGCAATAACCGGTCCAGCCCCTGACGCCAGGAATAATTGGCAAAAGCACGGCCGTATAGTAATTCACGCTCTGCGGCATCTTTGCCCCAGTGCACTCTGGCCTCCGACAACCAGGCGCGGATTGTGACCATATCCTCACTGCTAAAACCGAAGCGCGCCCGCAATGCCTGGCTGTCGAGCAGCTGCAGCACCTGGCTGACCGGAAAACGGCTATGACAAAGCGACAGTATGCCCAGGAAAGCCTCGGCCAGAAGGTTGTCCTGGCTGATGGAACGGTCGCTCAAAGCATAATGCCCGGCCAGCGGCCCCTGGTCAAAAACCGCCTGGATCAAAGTGGCAAAACGGTTGATGTCCGGGGCCATAATAAGGATGTCATTCAGGGCATAATGGTGTTTCTGCAGCAGCGCCAGAAGATGATTGTGCAATACCTCGACTTGGCGAAGATCGTAGTGACAGCTATGAATAGTCAGTGAATCATCGCCATCGGAAAGCCCCAGGAGCTCATCATCGTCTCCCGGCGAGACCTGCTTGCGGATATCATGCTGCAGGCGCTGCAGGATGCCCGGACCGGCTATCTCCGGCTCTGCCTCGGCACGGTCATCAATCCAGGCATAGTTGCGGTAGCCATCTGCCTCAGACTCCGGTTCAATCTCGAATATATCTTCAAGCTGCAAGACTTCGCGAAAGAATTCCTGCCCTTGCATACCGAGGTTCCCCAGCAGCGGATTGCTGAACCGCGTATCCTCAAATGCCGCATGCTCCCGTCGCTGCCATTTGTTCTTCTGATCGGCCCAATACTCCTCGCAAGGATTAAGATAAAAGAAATGCACTGGCACTACAGTGGACAGCTTTTTGAAAACCCGCAGAAAGGAGGCCGGCATCACACTGGAGCCGAAGATGCTGAGCGGAGCATACGCTTCCGGCTGAAGTTCTCCCTGGCAGAACTCCAGCAGCGCTTCCGCAGGACTGGGGCAAGCGGCCTGCTGGCGGAGCTGGCGCCACAGCAAGGCCTGCCAATGCTCATGCTCGGCCGGCTTGTCGCACCAATCCTGCAGCAGGGCAGGGCGATAAATCAGGTACTGGTCAAAAAGCTGCGCGATCCGTACTGCCAGCTGATAATGACGCAGCTGCGGACATGATTCCCGGTTCACGGCCTCATCCAGGTATTCGTGCAGCTCCTGGTATTGATCCAGATGGCAGTGCAGCAGTGACATGATATCCCAGGTCATCCTCGGAATGCTGTAGGAAGCAAAGGGATTCTCCTCAGTTGCGCCGGCCGGCTGCCGTCGCCGCAGCAAATCATCAATCTGACTGCGAATAAAGGGAAAGCTGATGTTCGCCAGCACAAATGAATGGCGCTGGCAAAGATAATGTTCCAGCCATACTGCCACCCCCTTGGTAGGAACTACAATGGTTTCCGTGGACAGTATATCGGCCGGACGAAACAGCAGCGGTTGCCGCCGGCGTGTGTCGGCATACAGATCAGCCAAAGTCTCCATCCGGCTGCTGGTATAGAGATAAAAACGCCCGCTGCTCATCATCACCCTTATTCACTCTGCAGGCAGACGCTTTCACCGGCAGACAAGCTGTATTCCCATATTTCACCCGCCAGCCCCAGGTCCAGGCCTGGAGCATCAGCCGTATGCCAGTGTTTGACCGGGCAGGGCAGGGCGAGCTTCAGGCGGCAATCACGCGTTGCAGTAATACATATCGACTGGACCTTGCCGCAGCAGCATAAACCGCTGACTCTGAGCCCGCCGGGTGCAGGCATATCCTCAATCCGGGCCTTTTTCCAGCGCTTGGGAATGCCGGCAAACAGATACAGACAATCATCGCGCTGATGCACAAACATATCCTGTATGGCAGTGACTACCCCCATGCCGGCGTCCATCTGCATGACTTCCGGCCGGTAACTCCAGTAGGTGAATCCGGGAAAGAATGCGTCATGCAAAGTCCCGCCGCCGGGGTTGGTGAAACAACGCTGCCAGATTTCCAGAATCAGCTCAGCCATCTCGCCATTGTTGAAGCGGTTGTAGAGCATCGCCGCCCAGGGCATGCACCAGCCGGTCCACAGTCCCATCCCCTTGGTGGTCCAACGGGTCAGGGTATTGTTCATAATGCTCCGCCATTTTTCATCTGCGGGATTGATGACCCCGAAAGGACAAATGCCGGCCAGATGCGAATGATGGCGGTGACTCTCCTCCAGCACTAAGCCTTCCCAGAGTCCAATCTCTTCTTTGGCGTCCGTCTTAACCAGGCACGCCTCAGGCAGCTTTTCCCGGATTTCCTGCCAGAATGGTTCTGGAGTAGTCTGCAGGATTTTGGCGGCCTGCTGGAGATTCAGCGCCAGACGATGGATGGCCCCCAGCTGGAAGCTTGAATTCACTCCCCAGGCATTCAGTTCGGCACCGCGATATTCCGGCGAGACGCTGACCGGCAGCATCAGACTGCCGTCGGGACGGTACTCCAGCATCTCCTGAAACACGCGCATCGTTCCGCGCATGAATTCGAAGGCCACCTCACGCAGATACTTTTCATCGCCCCGATAGTCACAGTAGTCATACATCATCTGCGCGATCCAGGCGGTACACGCGTGATCAATGGTGCCAGTCCAGAATGCCCCCATGCAGGTGCAGCGGTCATCAACCGCATGAGGCAGCATATAACCGTCTTCAATGCCCAGGAAATGCCTGGCATTGGCTTGCAGCTTCTCCCGCCAGGACCATACCATGTCAAACAGCGGGCGGAGATTATCCCACAGACCGGAACGGTAAGCAGGCCAGTAGCACATCTGAATATTGATATTGAAGTGATAATCCCCGTTCCAAGGCGGCAGACCGTAATCTTCAATCCAGGGCCCCTGCAGGCCGGCGGTCACACCATCAGCGGCCGTCATGCTCTGAAAGCGAAACAGTCCGCCTTCGTAGAGCTCCTGCAGGCGCTCATTGTCAACTTCCAACCGCGGGCGTTCCTCCCAGAACTGCCGCCAGTACTGCTGATTGGCTTGCGCCAATGCCTGCCAGGCGGATTCAGAAGGCACAGTGCAGGCCTCTGACAAGGCCTGGCTGTCCAGTTCCCGCGCAAATCTGCCGCTCAGAAAATCCCCGGCCCGCTGGTAGGCCAGACCGTAGCTGGGGTCCGCCGGCATAGGCTGGACAAACCCGCCACCGCATCCAGTCTGGAATTCCTGTGGCAACGCAAAGGAGCGTTCCGACAGTGCGGTGCCAGATAAATGATAGGCTGGCACTGCCTTGACCTTGATTGCAGCGCTGATCTTGCCCATAAAACTGCCTTTGTCAGTCGGGTCCAGATGAAAGCGCAGCTCTTTTTCGCTGCTGTCCTGCCGGTAAATAACTCTCAACTGGCCGCTCTGAAGGTGTAATTCATTGCGTATAAGCTGACTGCCGCAGGGCAGGGTAAGCACCAGCCGCCCGACCGGAATAATCGACGGCCGGCGGGGAGTGCCCGGGATGGCCTCCGTGTCCACCGCAAAGATTTTCCTGATGGCTGCCATATCTTCAGCTTCCAGGGCCGCTCTGATGTCGCGGTAATTCTGCCTTGCCGTCCAGGTCATCCCGCCCCGGTGATCCCATAATGAGGCGCAGCCCACGGTTATATTGAGTGTATTTTCCTCACCCCAGAACAGCAGTCCGAGATAGCCGTTTCCCAGAGCAGTGCCGTGATGCACAGCCGACAACGGATAATCACGAAACTGTACACGTGTGTTTACCATAAATCATTCCCGGTTGAAAAGTTTTGCCAAATCACTTCTTCAGCCCGCCTCGATACGGCTGAGTACCAAAACGTTCCACATCTCTGCTTAAAATAAACATCCCGCCGCTGCAGAGCCGCCGCCCGCTGGCAAACAGACGGTGAAAAGCCCGCTGCAGCGAAGTAGTAGTCGGATAACTGGAATAATCCGGATCATTCCGGCCAAAGACGTTCATCAGACCCTCCTTGCCAGTCGGAGGCCAGCCCGGCAATAAATAGACATTGCGGGCAAAATGCGCCAGATTCGATTCGGGCAGCAGTTCTTCCCAGGCCGGATTGAAAATCCAGGAACAGCAGACAAAAAACGGCACCTCCAGCTGAAAATAACGCCGGAAAAAATCAATTGCCTGCTGCAGAGAATCCTTAACCAGCTCCGGATACATACCGCCGCCAGTCGGGATATGGACGCTGGGAATCATCGCCCAGCCCGGCGCCAGAGCCTGCCAGCGTCGTAAATCCAGAGTCAAAGACTCAGTGGGCAAAGCCACCCCATCGGGACGGATCGGCGTGCCGGTAACTGTGTCAGCGGTATAAGTCAAGCGGGTGCAGTAAGTATCAGCATCGCCTGCTGCCGCCCGCCGTCCGGAACTGTCCAGCAGCCAGCCGTCGCGGCACAGAACCGCCAGCTGGTCGCCGGAGCAGTAAATCGCCGGAACCCATTGAGGATAAGGATGCAGCAGGAATTCCAAGCGCCCAAGTCTGAACAGCCGCCCCTCGACAGAAAGGCGCAACCAGTTCAGCTGAGCGAAGTTATGCAAGGGATATCCATCCTTGTCAAGCCTGAGCGACGCCCCAATCCACTGTCCATTTGCCCGTGCATAAGATACAGGTATGCCGCAGGAACTGAATTTCTTTTCAATCAAGGGCAGGGCGCTGACCGCCAGCAACAAATCAAAAACCCCGGAAAGCCGGCCTAATACAGGCTCCACGGCAGGAAAATCGGCAAAATCAAGCAGCGGAACGCGTCTGTCCAGCCCGTAATCAATCACTGGCGCAGTGCAAAAGGAACCCCAGTGCAGCAAATGCGCGTATAAACGCAAGAACTCGTTGGACTGTAATATCTTGCATACTTCAGACGCCTGGGCCAGCAGCGAAGCAGGCCCGCCAGTACCGGCATAATACTTGCCAAAACCCTCAAAGGTAAGATATTCCGGAATAACCGATGAATCATACCCGACAGTAAGTTCAGACCAGACAGGCTCTAAACGATGATAAATGGACGGAGGAAAACCCAGAGCCTGACATAATTCCGCAAGAGATGTTGACATCAGTAATATTGCATCCTGTTATATTTGGACGGAAAATGATAATCTCCCTGAATCCATAACTGCTGTTTAATATCATCCGCATCGCCGGAAAAGCAAATCTGCAGAAAATAACACGTCAGCTGACAAAATGACAGAACCCAAAATGTGCTTAATCTAACGTCGCATAATGTATATTATGTATAATTAAAAACCTTTATTATAGTCTGGAGGTGTAGAGATAAGTTGTTTGTATATAGAACAATACAGCTTGTAAACTCGTATCCTGTTAATAACTTTTTCATAACTTTTCCGCAAGTCGAACCAAGAAGGACAAGATACGCATAACTGCTGTTCTCTGCTTTCTTGTACAGTTCCATTATTAAATTTACGGAAAGAATTTCCGTCATTCCTAGGAAAACGGTAAAATTCATATACATTATAATTATGCCATATAGGCTTGAGCGCGATTATGATTGCTTGTCACTTTGCTGGAGGCTGCGATAAAATATGAATACTGTTGTTTGGGAAGATCCTTCATTATTGGGGCTGAATAAATTGCCTGGGCATACTGTATTGGTGCCTTACAGTGACAAAATTTCAGCTTGCCAGGGTGAGAGAACGCTGTCACCGTATTTCAAATTGCTGACCGGGATGTGGTTATTCAAATATTTTTCCTGTCCGGAAGAAGTCCCGGAAGATTTTTATGCTCCTGAGCAGGATTTAAGCGACTGGTCTCCGATTATGGTTCCCAGCCACTGGCAGCTGGAGGGATATGGGAATCCTCAATATACCAATATCAAATATCCATTTCCACTTGATCCGCCACGGGTACCACGCGCCAATCCCACCGGCTGCTATATCTTTGATTTCGATTTGCAGGAAAACTGGTATCAGATGCCTTGCAGGTTGAATTTTGCCGGTGTGGATTCCTTTTTCCGGCTCTGGGTCAATGGTATCTATGTTGGCTTCAGCAAGGGTAGCCGCAATCAGGCGGAATTCGATGTCGGGCGCCTGCTCCAGCCAGGCCGGAACCGTTTGGCAGTGCAGGTGTTGCAGTGGTCTGACGGCAGTTATCTGGAGGACCAGGATATGTGGTGGCTCAGTGGTATCTTCCGGGAAGTAAGCCTGACCGCCCTGCCCTGCCAGGATATTGTGGACACTTTTGTCACTACTAAACAAGAAGAAGGCGGCTCCTGGACACTGAGCGGCACGGTCAGCATCAGAAATTTCGCCTCGTCGGCCAGAGCCGGAACCCTTGAGTTGGAATTGTTTTCTGCTGAAGGAGTTGCATTGTTTCCTAAGCCAGCCCAGAAGCGTTACAAAGCCATCCGGGGTCGGACGACCGTGGATATTGAATTCTCCTGCCAGTTGCCGACGATAAAGCCCTGGACAGCAGAAACGCCGGTGCTGTACACCCTGCTGTACACCTTAAAAAACAGCAAAAATGAGGTTATCGAATACAAGAGCCTGCGGGTTGGCTTTCGCAGCCTTGAGATTCGCCAGGGCCAGCTGCTGGTGAATGGTGTTCCGATCATGCTGCGCGGCGTCAACCGGCATGAGTTCAACCCCGAGCTTGGCCGTGCGCTGAGCTATGAGGCCATGCTGGATGATATCCTGCAGATGAAACGTCATAACATCAATGCGGTCCGGACCGCGCATTATCCAGACGATGCGCGTTTTTATGAGCTCTGTGATCAGTACGGCCTGTATGTCCTGGCGGAAGCCGATCTGGAGACGCATGGTTTCGGATATCAGAAAGGCGAGATGCCGGCCTCCTGGCCAGAATGGGAAGAAGCTTTTCTGGACCGCGTGCAGCGGATGGTTGAGGCCTACAAGAATCACCCCAGCATTATCATCTGGTCAATGGGCAATGAGGCCGGATATGATGTCAATATTGAGAAGATGCTCGCCTGGACCAGGCAGCGGGACCCCACCCGCCCGCTGCATTATGAGCGCGAGACCACCTATCAGCAGGTCGATTTCATCAGCCCCATGTACGCTTCCCCGAACCGATGCCGGGAGATGCTCTCTGAGCGCGGCAATGACAAGCCGTTCATTTTGTGCGAATACGCTCATGCGATGGGTAACGGTCCCGGTGGCCTGGAAGACTACTGGCAGACTTTCTATGCCCATCCCAATATGCAGGGAGGATTTGTCTGGGAATGGTGCGATCACGGCATCCGCAAGTTTACCAAGGAAGGGAAACCGTATTTCGCCTATGGCGGAGATTTCGGTGAATACCCGCACGATGGAAATTTCGTCATTGACGGCTTGACTTTCCCGGACAAATCACCGAGTCCCGGCCTGCTGGAATTAAAGAAAGTCCTCGCCCCGGTGCGTCTCGAGGCCCTGGATTTGAAAAAAGGCCTGTTGAAAGTCCGGAACCTCTATGACTTTCTGACTCTGGAGCATCTGCATATCACCTGGAGCATCAGTGAGAACGGCCGTCCAGTCCAAAGCGGACTGCTGCCGCCGCTGGCCCTCCCGGCCCATCAGAGCGGCAAGCTCAGCATCCCCTACCATCTGCCGTCGCAGCCGCTGCCCAATGCGGAGTACTTTCTGAATGTCAGTTTCCTGTTGGGGGTGGATACTCCCTGGGCCCGCTGCGGCCAGGAAATCGCCTGGGGGCAATTCAAGCTTCCAGTCAAAGCTCCGAAAGCCATTCCGGCCAGCAACAGCGCCCTGCTCTGGCCAGACTGCCAGGATAACGGCACCAGAATCCAGCTCTATGCCAATGAGGTATTCTTGGAATTCGATAAGGTGCAAGGGATTATCACTGCCTATGAGCGAGCTGGACATCCCATGCTGATGCGCGGCCCGGTCTGCAATCTCTGGCGGGCCCCGACCGATAATGACCGCGGTGGTGGCGAAGCCTCGTTTGCCGCTCTGTGGCGGAAAGCCGGCTATGACCATTTGCAGCAGCGGGTTGAGGCCGTCGAGAGCAGCTATGATGGCAATACCGGCGCCTGCCGCCTGCGAGTCAGCGCTCGTCTGGCCCCTCCTGCCTTGAAACTGGGCCTGGATTGCACATATATCTATGATTTCTTCCCGGATGGTTCGCTGGATATTACCACCCAGGTCAAACCTGATGCGGACCTGCCGCATTTCCCCCGCCTCGGCTTGCAGCTGCTCCTGCCCGAAGAATTCTCTTCTGTCACCTGGTTCGGCTTGGGACCGGGTGAGTCTTACTGTGATTCCAAAACTGCCCAGCGGGTCGGACTCTACAAAATGAACCTGGAGCAGCTGAGCACGCCTTATATTTTCCCCCAGGAAAACGGCAACCGCAGCGAAGTCCGGCGCCTGTCCCTCTGCGACCAGTATTCCGGCGGGCTGCTGATTACTGCTCATCCTTTGCTGAATTTCAGCGCCCACCGCAATACTCCGGAGGAATTCACCCAGGCCAAGCATCTGCACGAACTGCCGCCCGGAGACAACATCGTACTGCATCTTGACTGGAAACAATGCGGTCTGGGCTCGGCCTCATGCGGGCCCCAACCGGCAGAAGAATACCTGGTACCGGCCAAGCCGACAAAATTCTGCTTCAGCTTCCGGGCTCTGGCACCCGGCGAACTCAACGACCGCTCATTCTTTACCCTGTATTGATACCACACCGGCCAGGATTGTTATGGCAAAACTCACTGGGATTGAAACATTACTGACGCCACAGGATTTGTCACGCCTGAGCCGTCTGGCCATCGGTTCGCGGTTTGTGGTCGAGGGTTCTCTGGCTGGTGTGCACCGCAGCCCTCTGAAAGGTTTCAGCGTAGAATTTGCTGACCACCGGCAGTATGTCTCCGGGGATGACCCGCGCTATCTGGACTGGAAGGTCTTCGCCCGCAATGAACGCCTCTACATCCGCCAGTATGAAGAAGAGACCAGCCTGCGCACGTATCTGCTTCTGGATGCTTCCGGCTCCATGGCCTACAGCAGCCGTGACCAGAGCAAGTACGAATTCGCCTGCCGTTGCGCTGCTGCACTGGCTTATGTAGTGATCCATCGTCAGGACAACGCCGGACTGGCCATCTTCGCGGACAAATGCCGCCTGCTGCTGCCAGCCCGGGGCGGTCCGGAACACCTGCGATTGCTCTGCAATGCAATGTGCGAAAACCAGCCATCCGAACCGACCCGGATGGGCGAATCATTGCATCAGCTGGCGGAAAAATATCACAAGCGCTCGCTGGTGATCATTTTCAGTGATCTGTTCACCGAGCCTGAAGCACTGCGTTCGGTTCTGGCGCATTTCCGCCGCAAGCGTCACGATGTGATAGTATACCAAATCCTCGACCGCGCCGAAGTCGAATTCCCTTTCCGGGATACCGGTGCCTTCGAAGACCTCGAGACAGGCGAAAAAATCGTCACCAGTCCCAAGGACATCCGGAGCCATTACCAGAGTTGCCTGCAGGAATTTCTGAATCAGTGCCGCAAAATTTGTGCTGAACTCGGGGTTGAGCATGTGTTGGCTTTGACTGACGAGCCGGTGGTCGATTTGATCATCCGGCACCTGCATCAGCGCAGTCTGGCCGGGCGTTAGCCTGTTACTGTGTAAACTGCTTTGTTTTTGCCCCATCCCGGGCAAGATTTCTTTTTCCTAATCATTGTGACCACCACTCCGATATTCCGTTCGCAGGATGTCTCCCGCAGTCCTGGCGTTTATGTATTCCGCAACCGGGCCGGTGAGGTCATCTATGTCGGCAAGGCCAAGAATCTGCGCAACCGTATGCGCTCATATTTCATGCCTTCGACAGCCCGACGCAGCGACCCGAAACTGCGTGCTCTGATTCACAGCATCGCCTCCTATCAGACCTTTGAACTAAGCAGCGAGTCCGAAGCGCTGCTGCTGGAAGCACAATTCATCAAACAATACAACCCGCGCTACAATATCGAGATGCGGGATGACAAACGCTATCTGCATCTCCGTGTCGATCCGGCAGAGACTTTCCCGCGCTTTACTTTCGCCAGACTGCGCCGCGATGACGGATGCCTGTATTTCGGACCATTCCCGCAAGCTACCGCACTGCGGGAAACCGTGCGGCTGCTGGAAAAACGCTTTGGACTGCGCAGCTGCAACTGCCCCGAACCGAATGAGGAAACCCGCCGGCATTGCCTTGAACATATCCTGCGGGACTGCACCTCCCCCTGCATCGGCAATATCACCCGCCAGGAATACCTCGACCGCTTGGAGCAGGCTCTGGCAGTGTTGCGCGGCGAGGAAGTCGCGGCCAAAATCGCAGCGGAACTGCAAGAGCAGATGAAAGCCTGCGCCGCCAGGCTGGACTATGAGGAAGCCGCCCGCCTGCGCGACATCCTTGAGCATTTCAAGATGGTGCTGGAACCGACCAGGCGTTTTATCAACCAGACCATCAGCCGCCGTACATCACTGGACAATCAGGAAGGCATGCAATGTCTGCAGCAGGCACTGGGATTGCCCACCCTGCCCCGCTATATGGAATGCTTTGATATGTCCAACATCTCCGGCAGCCTGGCTGTCGGCAGCATGGTTTGTTTCCGCAACGGCCGCCCCGCGACCGGCGAATACCGCCGTTTCCGCATCCGCTCGGCAGAGTCCGCTGACGACATCGCCTTTATGCGCGAAGTCCTGACCCGGCGCTATGCACGTCTCCTGAAAGAAGGCGCTGCCCTGCCGGACTTGGTGGTGCTGGACGGCGGCGCGGGGCAATTGCATGCCGCCATCGCGGTATTCCAAAGCATCGGCATGCCACCTATTCCGTTGCTGGGGCTGGCCAAACAACAGGAACAACTGTATTTGCCCGGGCGTAACGCCCCCATCGCCCTGCCCCGTGACAACCCTGGCCTGAAAATGCTGCAGGCGCTGCGCGATGAAGCGCACCGTTTCGCCAACGCCTATCACCGGCAGCTGCGCAATCGGCGCATCAGCAATTCCGTCCTGGCCGATCTGCCCGGCATTGGTAAGGCCCGGCAGGAAAAAATCCTGCGCACATTCGGCTCTGTGCGGCAGCTGCTGCAAAAGACACCGGCAGAAATCGCCGGCGCAATTCCCGGCCTGGGCCTAGCTACGGCGGAAAAAATCCTCCACTATCTGCAGAAACGCCTTCTGCCGCAAACAGAAGACCAGGAGCAAAACTGAGTTTTGCCGCTGCAGCGAATGCCACAGCTCCCGCACCCTGACTTGTTTTCACCTTTTTTTGTCCCCGGACCAGTTTGAAACAAGAAAATTATTAAAGTCACCGTATATTATTGCCAACCGCGTTTTCTTTGTTAATGTGCGAAGTTTTGTGATGGAAAAGGGATTTGACTTAAGCCGCGAAGCGGCTAAAAGCCCCAACGGGGCGCGATATACCAGCCCAGGGCAAGCGGCCCGCAGGGACGCGCCGCCCTGGGTACGAGGCACCCCCAATCACCCAAGCCCTGTTAAGGGCGAGACATAAGCCTGAAGTACAACACTTTCCTTAAGGATTACAAGCATTCATCACAAGATTTCGCACATTACCTTTTTTTTGCAGTTTTCTTCCGGCAGCACGGTTTATTTCCGTTCGTCTGCGAGTTCCGGCAGATTACCCTCCCCCCCCAACCACAATTGATTCAAGGCTGCAATAATGACCATCAGAATATTTTTTCTTGTCCTGTCTTCACTCGTCATAGCTTTGAGCAGCGGCTGCCGGACCAGCAATCCTGCCCTCGGGCTTTACAATCAGGATTTTCAGGAGACCATCCGTGCGGCCAGTACCAAGGTCTTCCCGGCAGTAGTGTATATCCGGGTAGTCAGCGCCAATCTTTCCAGCGGCAAAGATGAAGGCAATATCGTCTCCGGCAGCGGCGTGATCATCAGTCCGGACGGCGAAATACTGACCAATCATCATGTCATTGACAAGGCCCGGGAAATCCGCTGTCAGCTCTATGACGGCACTTCCTACCGTGCCACCGTTCTGGGAAGTGACAAAGACTTGGACATCGCGCTGCTGAAACTGGCACTGCCGGAAAACAGCGAGCCTCTGCCCAATGCAATACTGTCTCCGGCGACTGTCAATGAAGGCGACTTTGTGATGGCCATGGGGGCGCCCTGGGGCTTGGCCCGGTCGGTGTCCATCGGCATCATCTCCTGCTCCCGGCGCTATCTTGATTCACACGGCAAGTATTCGCTCTGGTACCAGACCGATGCCTCAATTTCGCCCGGGAACTCTGGTGGTCCGCTGGTGAACACCGCCGGAGAAGTAATCGGCATCAACACCTTGGCGACTTTGATCGGCGGCACTATGGGCTTTACAGTGCCGGCAACAGTCATCCAATCCGTGCTGGCACGACTGCGGCAGTACGGCGAAGCCAACTGGGCCTGGCTGGGCCTGGAACTGCAGCCGCTGCATGATTTCGACCGCAATATCACTTTCGATTACGACCACGGGGTGATGGTCGCCGGCACTCTTCCCGGCAGCCCGGCCCGGAAAGCCGGCATCCAGCCCAATGACAGGATCACCGCCCTGAATGGAGAGAGGCTCACTGCGCCTCAGTCCGAGGATATTCCGGATATCAACCGCCGCCTGGGGTTGCTGCCTTTCGAGGTGCCGGTTTCTTTTACCGTCTGGCGCAATGACCAGCAGCAGGAAATCACCATCACTCCGATTCCCAAGGGGAAAGCAGAAGGCGATGAAATCGCATTCCCGCGTTGGGGATTCACGGCCAAAGTCATCAACCGCTTCGACAACCCGGGGCTGTATTTTTATTCCCGCAAGGGCGGGGTGTTCGTCTATGGTATTGATTCCGACGGCAATGCCGCAGAAAGCAACCTGAACGAGCAGGATGTCATCAGCACAGTTGCAGGAAAAGAATTGAATTCTCTGTCTGATCTGGAGAAAATCTACGCTGAGGCACTGCAGAATATCCACCGCCAGCACTTCCTGATTTTCGGCATCATCCGCAACGGCCGGGAGATGCAGGTGGCAATCGATTTCCGTAACGAAAAAAACAAATAAGGCGTTTCTGAGGTCCTCGTCCCGAAAGGAAATTATGCACACAAAACCCACTCTGCTGCTGCTTGTCGTCACTCTCTGCGGATTTTTCGCTCTGGCTGCCGGTGCCCAGGAACAAAGTGCGGCGGAAATGGTCCGCCACAACAATGCCATGCTGGAGAAGTACGCTCGCTCCATTGTGGAAGTGGAATACTTCTTCAAAATTGAGAAGCAGTCCGAACTCCCCAGCTTTAAGGTGCGCTATCTCTGCCCCAACTGTAAAATTTATCACTATCGGACGGTCGACAGTTTGATCAGCCATCGGCAGTCGCAGGGTGTGCCAGGCTTCGTGGTTGGCGCTGACCGCGTCCTCAGCGTCGATATGCACTTGCGCCCGGACTGGCTGGAGCGCATTGAGGTCATCTGGGACGGGAAACGTCTGCCGGCTCAAATCACCCGCTATTATCCCAAAAACAAAGCGGTGGAACTGCAGGTCAGCGGCTTGGACCGCATTCAGCTGCCCGCCATCTCTTTCACCGACCAGCCCCAGGGCCGGCACAGCTATTTTTTTCTGATCAAGGAGAACGGCATCCGGATTGCCGGCTGCCGCCCTGATAACAGCGAGAACATCCGCAAGAACCTTGACAGCGGCAGCGACTACCGGGAGATGCTCCCCAACAGCCTGGTCATTGATTCTCGCGGTGAAGCCGTGACTCTCTCTTTCCAGGAGCGTGTGAGCCTCAACCAGGAGCGCTTCGCGCCACCACAGCATTGGACCAGTATCGACAGCGCTACCCGGGAACAGCAGCTGATAGATTTGCAGAACCGTCTAACTCAGAACCTCTTTCCCGTGACTTTCTTTCTGAAGGCAGAAAAAAATACCCAATCCCGGAGCTACCGCAGTTACCGTTACCGGGATTCAGTTAACAACAATGAGTTCTTTACCGTTGGGATGCTGTTGCCGGATGGACGGCTGCTCTGCAATCTGCTGCTCACCGAGGTCCAGACCTCACGCCTGGAAAAAATCACCCTGCATTTGCCGGAAGGGCGGGAAATCTCCGCTTCTTTTGTGGGCTCCTTGAAAGATTGGGGCGGAGTGGTGATTGCTCCGGAGGAGAAGCTGCCAGGGGCCGGCCTGGCTCCTCCCGCGACTACACTCGCGGCGCTCTGCGACCAGGCGGCAGTTTCGGTTTTCGCGCAGAATTTCGGCAACGTCCTGAAACTCTATCTGGTTCCCACTGTCTTGGACCAATTCACCTTGGGATTCGAGAACATGGTCATTGCCGAGCCCCAGAATTATGATCCGAAGAAATACCTGCTGCTGGATTCTGCGGGGAATTTGCTGCAGTATTCATTGGAGCGCCGCGGTGTCGGCAACGATTACAACCGCAACATCAGCCCCCTTAGTAGTCACTATATCGCCAAGTTTCTGGCAGCGACCGAGCCTTTCGACCCCCATAATGCCCCGAAAAGCACCGAGGATGCCAAGCGTTTTGCCTGGTTGGGAGTGGAAATGCAGGAGCTCAGCGCGGAGTTGGCCCGCGTGCACAAGGCTGCCGGATATACCAAAGACGGCGAGATTGGGGTTCTGCTGAATAAGGTCATGCCGGATTCCCCGGCCGCCAAAGCCGGCCTGCAGAGTGGCGATATCCTGCTCTATATCCGCACCGCCGATGGCGATTCCCGAACCGACCTCGATTCCGATCACTGCGATGACTCGGATTATTTCGGCTCCTCTTTCCCTTGGGATCAATACGACCAACTGCCGGAAAAATACTTCTCGGAAATGCCTACCCCCTGGGGCTCGGTCATCAACTCTTTCACCCTTCTGCTGGGTAAAATCGGGGTCGGCAAAACCGCGATTTTCGGACGGGTCAGAAATGGCGAATTGAGCGAAATCAGCATCATTCTGGAAGAATCGCCACCATACTTTGAGGTCGCGCCGCGTCACAACGCCGAATCATTCGGGCTCACAGTCGCGGAAATCACTTTCGAGGTACGTGACTATTTCCGGCTGGAAAAAGAATCCCCCGGGCTGATTATCAGCAATATCATTCCCGGCAGCAGCGCCTCGGTCAGCGGTCTGAAACCGTATGAAATCATCCTCAGCGTCGACAACCAGCCGGTGCACAACCTTCAGGACTTCGAAAATGCCATCAGATATAAAATCGGGGTCAACCTCCAAGTCCGCCGCCTGACTACCAACCGCATCGTCAAAATGCAGACTCAGGCCAAAGCCCAGACCCCGGCCGCAGAACCTTGACACACTGCGGTTTCTCCTTACTTAACGCAGCTGTCCACCTATGCCTTTGCCTACCGGAATAGAATGCCTGCGCCAGCTGGCCGGGAATTTCCGCCGCGAAATCAATTTCCCGGCCTTAATCACCCCGGCCCTGCTGCAGCAATACCAGCAGGACCCGCTGCAGACTCTGCTGCATCTGGCTGCTGCCCTGGAGCTGCAGCCCGAACCCGCCCACAATCCGGTCGCAACCGCCGCGGCCTACTCTGGTGCGGCCTTGTTGGAAGACCAGGCCGGGCAGTGGCTCTGTCTGCCCAGGCTGCAACAATTGCAGCAGGACGGCCCAGTCAGTATGATTTCGCTGCAGAATGACCGCATGGCGATGTCAGAAATCAGCCGGGAACAGTTGCTGCCCAGGCTAAGTGGCAGGCTGATTATCTTCCGGCAGCTGCAGCAGATCGATGCCTGCAAACACAGTGGATTGTTTTGCCTCAGCGCCATCGCCAGACATCACCAAATCCAGGCCGACCTGCCCGGACTGTTGCGCGAATGCGCCAGTCCTGAGGCAGATGTCACTCTCCGGCAACTGCAGGCCATGGCGGATAATCTGCAACTGCGAAGCCGGATGCTTGAATTGCCTTGGAAGACACTGCGCCGGCTCGGACAAGCCTATCCCGCCATTGGCCAAAAAAAGGACGGCCATTATGCGCTGCTCTGCGGTTTTCGGGAGCAGCAAGAAAAGGAAGAGCTGGCGGTGCTTGATCCAGCCGCACAACCACAACCTGAGCAGTCGCAATTCACGTATCTGACGGAAGAGCAGTACCAGGAGCAGTTCAGCGCTCGGGGGCTGCTGCTGAAACCGCGCCGCCGCTGGGACCATGAGCAGCGGCCTTTCGGACTGTTCTGGTTCATCCCGGAGTTCTTGAAGCTCAAAGGGGTGTTTTTTCAAATCTGCATCGCGGTTTTCCTGCTGACTCTGGTGGCCTTGGCCATCCCCTTGTTCTTTCAGAATGTGGTCGACCGGGTACTGGTGCATCACAGCTTCTCGACCCTCAATGTCCTGGGAATTGGAGTAGTCGTTGCCATTCTCTTCAATGCCCTGCTCGAATATCTCAAAGGGCATCTGCTGCTCTTCGCCACCAATAAAATCGATATCAATACCGCCCTCAAGACCTTCCGGCATCTGCTCCGCCTGCCCTTGGATTTCTTTGAAAAAATCCCCGCCGGGGTACTGCTGAAACATATTCAGCAGACGGAAAAAATCCGCGGTTTCCTGTCCGGCAATCTGTTCTTCACTATCCTCGAACTATGCTCGCTGGCTATCTTTATTCCTTTTCTGCTCTTGTACAGTGCTCGTCTGACCGCGATAGTGCTGCTGTTCACCGCTCTGATGATCCTGACCGCTGCGCTGCTGATCAAGCCTTTCCAAAACCGCCTGAATGCATTGTATCAGGCGGAGGGAAAACGGCAAAGCCGCCTGGTCGAGGCCATCCACGGCATCGGCACCGTCAAAACTCTGGCGCTGGAGCCGCTCGAAGAACGCAAGTGGAGCGATGCCAGCGCCGCAGCCATCAAGGCCTATTTCCAGGTCGGCAGAATCTCCCTGACTGCCCACAGCATCAGCCAAGCCTGGGAAATGTTGCTCAGCATTATAGTAATCTGGTATGGCGCAATCCTGGTCTTCCGAGGTGAAATCAGCGTCGGGGCACTGATCGCCTTTCAGATGCTCTCCGGGCGAGTCAGCGGGCCGCTGGTGAAGATAGTAGGGCTGATTCATGAATACCAGCAGATTGCCCTCTCAATCAGAATGCTGGGCGCAGTGATGAATACCCCGCAGGAGAGCAATTCAGGGCGTTCCCGCCAGGCCTTACAGGGCAGGATCAGTTTCGACAAAGTCTGTTTTGCGTATCGGCCTGGCCTGCCCCCGGCCATCAATAATCTCTCCCTGGAAATTCCCAGCGGCTGCACTCTGGGCATCGTGGGACGTTCGGGCTCAGGCAAAACCACCCTGACTAAACTTATCCTGGGGCTGCATCAGCCCCAGACCGGCATTATTAGAATCGACGGCATTGATATCCGGGAAATGGAAAAATCACACTTGCGCAGCAGTATAGGCGTCGTTCTGCAGGAGAACAGCTTCTTCCGCGGCAGCGTCCGGGATAATATCTGCCTGACCAAGCCCGGTGCCCGCCCGGAAGAGATACTCTACGTCTCCAGGCTTGCCGGTGCCGATGAGTTTATCGTGAAATTGCCCCAGGGATACGATACCATCCTGGAGGAGAATGCCGCCAATCTCTCCGGCGGGCAGAGACAGCGCCTGGCCATCGCCCGGGCATTGCTGAACAACCCGGCAATCCTGGTCTTCGATGAGGCGACCAGCGCCCTGGACCCGGAAAGCGAGCGTATCTTCCAGAATAATCTGGCTGCCATCGCCAGAGGGCGCACCGTGATCATCATTTCCCACCGCTTGAGCATGATCACCGCAGCCCAGAAAATCCTGGTCCTCGACCAGGGACAGCAATCGGCCTGGGGCAGCCACCAGGAACTGCTGGCCCAAGGCGGCATTTACCGTGAATTCTGGCAGCAGCAGCAGGGCCATGCCGGCTGAACTGCTGCTCATATCCACCCTGCTTATTGCGCCACGAAGGATAGCCATTCATGCCCAGCGACAGCACACCGGCCCGGGAGGCCGTCGAATTCCAGCCTGACGCTCTGGAGATTCAGTATGAGACCTTGCCTTGGTACGGCCGCTCCGGAATCCTCTGGGGACTGCTTGCAGTGGCAGCCCTGTTCGTCTGGGCTTGCCTCAGCAAAGTCGAAGTCATCATTACCGGCCCGGGCCGGGTGGTGGCCGACCGCAATATCGTTATGAAACCTCTGGAACGTTCAGTGATCAAAAGTATTGAGGTGGCAGAAGGCGACATTGTCCAAAAAGGCCAGGTGCTGATCAATTTCGATCCGGAAATCAACCTGGCCAACGCTGAACGCCTGGAAGCGCAAATCCGCTCCCGAAAAGTCGAATTCGAACGCTGCCAGGCCGAATTCGCTGACCAGCCTTTTTCGCCCGCGCTTGACCAGGATGAGAATGTACGCTGGCAAATTGCCATTTACCAGCAGCGGCAGACATATTTTCGGGAGCGGCTGAACTTCTATGCCGAACGCGAGAAACAGCTCCTGGCGGCCTGGCAGTCAACTCAGGAGAGCCTGAACAAGCAGCGGGAAATCCTGTCCAGCATACAAACCATCGAAAGCATGTACTCGGGTTTGCGCGACCAGCAGATTGTCTCCCTCAAAGAGCTCCTGGAAGTCTCAATCACCCGCATGCAGACCGAGTCCGAGCTGAACCGCCTGCGGTTGTCACTGCAGGAGCAGGAGCATCAGCGGCAGTCGCTTCTGGCCGATAAGAATGCCTTTGTGGAAGAATGGCGCAACGGCGTAGCCGAAAAACTCTTCGCCCTGAATCTGGAAATCTCCCAGCTGCAGCAGGAATGCAGCAAAGCCCGACAGCTTGTCTCCTACGTGCAATTGCGCGCCCCCTGTGAAGCCATGGTCTATGAAATTGCCGCGTTTTCCAGCGGTTCCGCAGTGCGGGAGGCTGAAGCACTTATCACTTTGGTGCCGCTGGACAGCCCGCTGGAAATTGCCGCAGAAATCCGCCCTCAGGACATCAGCCGGGTACAGGTCGGCTCCACCGCCAGAGTCAAGCTCACTGCTTTTCCATTCCAGCGTCACGGCACCTTGCAAGGCAAAGTCCGGACCATCTCCGCCAATACTTTCCTGCGTCCGGCAGGCGAACGGCAGGATGAAACGGCATACTACCGGGTACACCTGACCCTGGCCGGAGAATTGAAGCATACCGACCAAAATTTTCATCTGCTACCCGGCATGGAAGCCAGGGTGGAAATCGCATCCGGCCGGCGCAGAATTATCGAATACCTGCTCCATCCCTTGCTGAAAGGTCTGGATGAATCATTCCGGGAACCGTAAAAATTTGCATTTTCCAGCTTCATTGTCCGGTTAGCCTGGGAATGACCTGGTTCGCGCCGGAAGGAGCGATAATAACCTGAATTTTTCACGCTGGCAGGATAACTACTGCTGTTTAATAACGTTTGATGCTTGATACCGTGAAATTTGTAGTTGCCTTACTGCGCAACAGTGATGACTACAAATTGAGGTGAAATGATGTAGTTATCTTACAGAAATGAAAAGTTCAGGATAATAACAGCCTCCTGCAGGCGCATGGAGTATATCCAGCTGAGATGCGGATTCTGACCCGATCTCAGCAGCTCCCACGGCTGGGATTTTTGGTCCTTTAATGGGAAACAGTTGGCGGGAACAAGGTATTTGTATGCAATTGCCGATTTGTACCTTGACAAAATTGCCAAAAACAGTATTTTTTTCTCCGTGTCCTTGATTCTGACGGTGGGGGCCCACCCCACCGATTGGGGGGACCCCCATCCCTGATTAGGACGCGCGCGAGGGGAAGCTGCCGGAGGCGGAGAATTAGGACGTGCGCGAGGAGGGGGGCTGCCGGAGGCGGACCATGGCAGCAGTGCCATCACTCGCTCAATAATGGTTAAGGTGCGAAGGATTGGTACTGAAAAAGAGTTTTGCCATAGTGGTTGGGTTAAGGTGCAAAGATTGGTGCTGAAAAAGAGCTTTGCCATAGTGGTTGGGTTAGTCAAACACCCGGTAGTGTTCCCGCAGGTTGTGGCGTTGCCGGCGCCAGAGCCGCCAGGGATTAGTTGCAAGCCTGGACTACATACGGGGTATCCAAAACAGGAATTCCTCAAGAAAAAAGAAAGATTTCACAGGGGGCGAGTACAGGTATTGTCT
>JAAZIZ010000211.1 GCA_012800565.1 Lentisphaerota bacterium | reverse complement strand
GTATAACTTTGCTGGACGGTTCCTCGCACGAAGTCGACAGTTCGGAGATGGCTTTCCGGACTTGTGCTTCCATCGGTTTCAAGAGTGCTTTCCTGAAAGCAGAAGTGCAGCTTCTGGAGCCAGTGATGAAGCTGACCATCACTACTCCGGAAGAATTTGCCGGTTCCATCACTGGCAATCTCTGCGGCCGGCGGGGCCGGATTCTGGGCCTGGAGATGATAGCCGGCGGGCAAGTTATTCATGCCCTGGCGCCTTTGGCCAATCTTTTCGGCTACACCAGTGATTTGCGCAACCTGACTCAGGGACGTGCGGGCTTCAATATGTCTTTCGAGTTCTGTGAGCCGGTTCCCCAAACCATTGCCGAGGCAGTGGTTTTAGAACGGCGCAAACGCCAAGGCTGACCAAAATATTGCTGGTGCGCTTGCCCGCTCCAACGGAAAGATTATTTTTTCTTGCTCTTGGGGGCGGGGAAAGTCAGCACTACTTCATTGGTCTTGCGTTTGTCAGAGGACGGCACCCGGTATTTTGCCGTCCAGTTACATGACCATTTTCCGGCCTGCAGCACTGCCTCATAGTTCCAGTCAGCGTCAAAGCTTTTCTTTTTCTGGTCCAAGACCTTGCCTTTCAGGCCAGTCATTTGCAGTCGCAGTCTCTGACCTTCATAACGCAAGGATAGCCGGGGTGAGCCACTGGTGACTGATAAGCCCTTTTCGGGCGTGAATTCTTTGCTGGTCAGCATAATGGTGCGTTCGGTGCGCTCGTTGTCCGGATCAAACATCACGCTGCCGTTCTTGAAGCTTATATTCTGCTGCAGCGGGTAGACCAAGCTGAGAGGCGGCAATTCCGATGGCAATTTGGGGGGCTGGCTGCTGCCGGCGTATACTGCTCGGTTGATGCCCAACTTGTCGGTCCGGAAATCGCGACTGCTGAAAAATTCATCTGTTCTTTTTTCTATGAGCAGCTTAGCTGCCAGTTCCTGGATTTGCTGGCAGACCTTGCTGGCCGAAACCGGTTCCCGGCCTTCGGCGATTTCCCGGGAGAGATTTCGCAGTTCCGGTGTCTGCAGGGTCAGTTCCGGCAGCTGGCTGAAATCATAGACTCCTAAGGTGGCGCGCCCGCCGGGATTGACAATAGTGTCACAGTTGGGGCGCAAGGGTACCCGTAAATAAGCAGGCGACAGCGGCTCCATTGCCTGGCTGGTGGCTTCCTGACCCGCCGCGGCAGGAGAGGCGGTAAGATTAATAGGCTCGAAGCGCATTTTCTTGCGGCAGGGCAGGGCGACATAAATATCCGCAAAGACCGCATTGCCACTTTTGATGCATTCCTGCCAGCTGTAATTCATGATCTTAGCTCTGAAATCGCGGTCAAAAGTATTTATCACCAGGATATAACTGGGTTTTTTCAGGATAAAATTCAAAATCCTTCCGCCCCTTATTCCACCCCAGCAAAGTATGGCCAGAACCGCCACAATACGCAAAACCTGCCAGATTTTCTGACGCAGGTTCTGGGGTTCTGTCGGGGCGGTCTTTCCGCGGGCCTTGCGTTTGCGGACTTTTTTCTTTTTCTTGCGCTTAGGTAGCTTGGGAAAACCCTCGACTGCAGGAAGATCGTCAAAATTGAGGGCCAGCTCCGGCAGACTGTCGTCGATATAGACCTCCGGTGGCGGCGGCAGGTTATAAACTTCCCCCAAGGGCAGCCAGTTGTTTCCCTGCCAGATCAAATCGAAGCTATGCAGTTCGCCGCTGTTGATTTGATGCTGCAGGGTCAGCAAGGTAACCGGATGCCCGCCATCGGGATCGCCATTGCAGAAAATCAGTGCGCAATCCGCATCGCTGGCGTTTGGCACCAAGATGTCTTCCTGACATTGCAGGCAGACGATCTTGCTGCCAACTGCATTGTCCGAAGCGCTGCAGGCGCTGCCGCATTTGCATTTGAATACCAGCATTATTGTTTTTTCCTGGATTACTTTTAAGCACTGTCCCGCTATGAAACGGGGCTGCTGCCCCTGATTATTGTATAACTTACAACCTTGTAACAGAAAAGTCAATTGCGGTTTACCGGGAAAAATAAGATTGCGCTATTCCGCAGTATTTCAGGTTGTACCGTGGCGGGCGATTTGTCTGGCTACCGCCTGGTAGAGCTGATATGCTTCCTGCAATTGGTCGAGAGCCAGAAATTCGCAGGCGGTGTGCGCCTGCAGAATATCCCCGGGCCCCAATATAATGCAAGGATAGCCTTTTTGGGAGAGTACCCCTGCATCGGTGCAATACGGCACTGTGCCGGGATGACAGGGCAAGGAAAGTTCCTGCATGGCAGCCTGGATATGCAGGAGCAGAGTCTGGTTCAAATCCGGTACCATGCCGGGGTTGATCCACTGATATCCCAGTTCTACGGGGAAACCGAGTCCCTGCTCCAGGCGTTGCTGCAAGCTGCGGATGAAAGCTGCGGCATCCTGCTCCGGGAAGAGGCGGAAATCGCAGGTCAGGCTGCAGAAATCCGGGACAACGTTTCCCTTGCAGCCGCCTTGGATCAGTCCAACTGACAAGGTATTGCCGACGTTGAAATCCGGATGATGGGTTGCCTGAAACTCCGGCCAGATTTTTTCTTCCAGAAAATTGACCACTCTGGCGGCTTTGTTGATGGCGTTGTCGCCGGCGTCAGGACTGGAAGCATGCGCAGCTTTACCGCGACAGATGAACTCCAGGGTGATTTGCGTTTTATGGGCGTATATGGGTTGATTGGTGGTAGGTTCGCCGACTATGATTCCTGCCAGGTTGCAAGGTGGCAGTTCCCAGAACAGTGCACCCTCGCAGCCGGTCTCTTCTGCACTGCTGGCCAGGAACAGCAGGTTCAGGGGCAAGTCTGCAGCGATGATTTCCCGGGCCGCCAGCAGCATCGCAGCCAGGCTGCCTTTGGTGTCGCAGCTGCCGCGGCCGTAGATTTTACCTTCAGCGATGGTCGGATTAAACGGGTCAATGCTCATGCCCTGGGTGCCTACCGTATCCAGATGGGCTTCAAATGCCAGGCAGGGGTATTCGGGACAACGGAATTTTTGTCCCAGGACATTTGGCCGTCCCGGGGCGATTTCCTGACTGCTCACGCTGTCGAAGCCGAAATCCTGCAGTTTGCGGGTCACGCAGTCAGCCATCGCCTGCTCGGTAGCTTCGCGCGGGGCAGTACTGTCCAGCGGCAATGAATTCCGGCTGTCGATACGGATCATTTCTGAGAGAAGGTTGATCAGTTCTGTCTGGCTGTCCATGTCTTATTATCCCTCTGTGGCAGTGGTTTATGAGAACATTTCGATTGGGCATTCGGGGATGGACTGCAGGAAGACCTTGCCGTAATACTTGCTGCGGATACGACCGTCCAGGATGACTACAATGCCATGGTCGTCGCGGCTGCGGATCAGGCGCCCGAAGCCTTGCCGGAATTTGAGCACAGCTTCAGGCAGAGAGTACTCTGAGAAGCTGCTGCCGCCGCGGGCCTGGATCAGCTCACTGCGGGCGGCGATAAGCGGGTGATCCGGGACTGCAAACGGTAGCTTGGTGATAATGACATTGCTCAGAGCCTCGCCTGTGACATCCACCCCAGTCCAGAAACTCGAGGTGCCCAAAATGACCGAACGGGGATTTTTCCGGAACAGTTCCAGCATTTTACGGGGCGAGTATTTATCGCCCTGGATATAGACATGATAGTTTCCGGCCCGGAAGAAACTCTCCAGACGTTCAGCCATTTGGTTGAGCATGGCATAACTGGTGAAGAGCACGAAAGCGCGGCCGTTGGTCTGGCTCAGGAAATGCTTCAGATGCCGTTCGGCTTCCGGCAGGAAGGAATGCGAATTGGGCGGGGGGATGTTATCCGGCAGATAGACTTTAACCTGACGGGAGTAATCGAAAGGCGTGTCCAGAATCAGTGCGTCGGCGCATTCTGCACCGATGCGACGGAGAAAAAAGTTGATGTCCCCGGCAATGGCCAAGGTGGCGCTGGTGATGATCACCGGGAATTTTTCCGGTGTGGCGAAGAGTAATTCCCTCAGCCTGGGTGCTACATCTACGGGTATGCAGTTGAAGCTGATCTCCTTGGCTTCCCGGCCCTGCAGTTCGAACCAGTAGACATAGTCAGGCAGACTCATGGAAAAAAAGACATCCAAGGTCAGGCATTGCTCTTCGAGTTCATTTTTGGCGGCCTTTATTTCCAGCATTTGCTCCTGGCTGGTGCCGCCTTGTTCCAACACCCTGTCGAGCTCCTGGCAGAGCTGGTGCACGGGTGCGGCCAGGTAGTTCTCAATATGGTTCGGCACACAATAGCGCAACGGTGCCGCGCGATTAGTCTGAGGCTCAATCCATTCCCGCAGCTGGTTGAAGAACACCTCAGCCCGGGCGCGCAGATCATTGGCCAGTTTTCTGGCGTTGTGGCAACAGTCGGCCGCCAGCAGGCGGGGCCGGCGGTCGTCAATGAAGAGCCGGTTCAGGGTATGCCTGATGGCGTAGGACTCGGCCCGCAGCCCGAGATGGCTGGCGGCGGTATCTTCCAGGGTGTGTCCCTCATCAAGGATGACCGCTGCAAATTCCGGCAGCACTTGGACGCCATCCGTGCGGTTGCCGCTTTGGCGTTCCTTGTCACGCAGAGCCAAAGCGCTGAAGAAGAAAGCGTGGTTGCTGACGATGATCTGGGCGGCCATGAGACTGCGGCGGGCTTTCATCAGGAAGCAGCGCTGAAAGAATGGGCATTGTGCGGCCAGGCAGTTCCCGCGTTCGCTGCAGACTGCCTGCCACAGTGTCCGCGGGACGGGGCGGTCCATCTCGCTGTAATCGCCGCTGCGGGTTCTTTCAGCCCAGTCCAGCAGGGTGCCAATTTCACCCAGGATATTTCCCCCGGGCAACAATGCCTGGTCCATATCGGCAATCTGGCTGAGCCGGCGCAGACAGAGATAATTATTGCGGCCTTTGGCCACTGCGTAGGAAATTTCCTGCTTCAGCAGTTTTCCCAGGAGAGGCAGGTCCTTTTTGCAGATTTGTTCCTGCAGGTTGATAGTATGAGTGCTGACTACAACCGGTCGTTTGGTCTCTTGTGCGAAGAAAATTGCCGGCACCAAGTATGCGAAAGTCTTTCCCACGCCGGTTGGTGCTTCGATGCAGGCGTGCCGCCGTTCGGCGAATGCTGTGGCTATTGCATGAGCCATGCGCACTTGCTGCGGGCGTGGTTCGTAACTCAGACCGCAGGCAAGCATATCCTCCTGCAACGTCGTGTCGGCAGCAAAAAATGTATCTGTGGCGTTTATGCTCATCAGTTTGGGAGCAGCGCGGCGGTTTCAGCCGGGAACAATTATTTTGGGGGCAGAGTAGAGGTCTCAGCCTTGAAAGCTGGCAAGATCAAGGCTTTTTGGGGCGGAATATCCTGAGCGTGGTCTGAACTGCTCGCCGGAATGATTTTCGGCAGTGCATTTTCTTCCCGCTGACGACGGCGTTCCTGCAGTTCGGGGCTGATGGTGACAACCAGGGGGTGGGTGCAGGGGCCGTAATGGCTTGCGTGCAGTTCCTCCAGGGCGGCGGCAAAGTCCGCTTCAGGCATATCGTACTGCAGCTTAAGGTTGCGCGTCTGTCCACCGGCAATCAGGGTCACTTCACTTTGGCCGTTGATGCGTACGCTGTTCTCGCCTTGCTCGCCTGCTACGGGCTGGCGGAATTCCAGCACCAGGCCGATTTCACTGGGCTTGCGGTCAACTGCACAATAAGCGAGGTCGAGGAGACCTTCCGGCGCGAACGGCTCATCGGGAAAGCGCATTTCGATGACGATTGCGGCTTCCTGGTTGCCGTAGCGTTTTTTCCCCTGTTCAATTGCCTGCTGCTCAGCCTCGGTTAGTTCTCTTTCCTGACTTTGGCGTTCTTCTTCGGCCATCTGGTGCTGAATAGCCTCTAAATCCGGTTCTTTGAAGGTAACGATATCCCAGATTGGTTTCCGCAGCAGGAAAACGATCAGGCATATTCCCAGCAGGCAGAAAGGCAGTCCGATGCGCCGGAAGCGGCGCAGTCTTCTATGCCGTTCTTGTTCGGCCAGTTGCTTGGCGCTGTCCAGGGAATACGCGGATTGTTCTGCGAATAAGGTCTTGGAATATTTTGCTGGGGAATCTTTATTCTGAGCAGACATATTTTTAACCTCCAGAGATAATTTCCGGCAACCGGTAGAACAAAGCACAGGCTGGCCATTGTGGTGTGCTCTTCCCCGACCGGGGGGGGAGGCTGGCCGGGGAAGGGCAGTGGCCGGTGCAATCAGTGATTGTGCCCCTCGTGTCCGGCTGCTTCGCTTTTGGGCACAGGCAGATTGATTTTATATTCAGCGGCTTCCATCAAGGCATCAAGATGCTTCTCAAAAGCCTGGCCGGCCTGCTGTTCCTGGAGGTGCTGGCTGATCTGGGCCTGGACTTCCGCAAATTCCTGCACGGAAGCAGCTTTACTTTCGCCGGCTTTGATCAGATGCAGCCCGAACTGGGTCTCGACCGGGTCGCTGATTTCACCTGCCTTCAGAGTCTTCAAAGCTTGTTCAAACTCCGATACCATCTGACCCTCGCTGAAACTACCCAGGTCGCCGCCCTGGTTCTTGCTTGGGCAGTCGCTGTGCTTTTTGGCCAGATCGGCAAAATCAGCACCTTCGGCGAGCTCTTTTTTCAGCCCCAGCAATTTTTCCCGGGCGCTGTTTTTTTCTTTGTCGCTGGGGTTGTCGCTGTTGTATTTGATCAGGATGTGCGCCGCACTGAACATGGCCGGCTGGGAGAACTGCTGCTTGTTTTCATCGTAGTATTTCTTGACTTCGTCTTCGGAAACCGGCTGCGTCTTGCTCAGCTCAGCCTGCATCTTTTTGTAGTATTTTTCGATGGCCTGTCCGCCGGCTACCCGCTGACTTAATTCATCATAAGTCATGCCTTGCATGGCCAGCATCTGCTCAAAATTGTCACCGGCTTTCTCTTTCTGCTCGTCCAGCAGCTTTTTGGCCTCGGCCAAATCCGGCTGGATGCCATCCTTGCCGGCAGCCTCCAGCAAAACTTCGTATGCGACCAGATTTTTGCTGAGGCTGTAGGCGACTTCTTCTATTCTTTCCTGTGGCAGAGGCATGGGGGAGGGACTTTGCAAAAACTGTTCCAGTTGCGGTTTGAGGATTTTGACGATATCCATGCGCTTGACCACCGTCTTGCCGTGGATGGAGCCCACTTCTTCGGGGATGAAAGCCAGCATTTCGTCAGCGGTCTTCTGGGGAGCGGTTACAGTTGCTTCTTCTGCTGCAGGAACTGGAGCCTGAGCAGCTTCCTGAGCGGTCAACGGGATCAGGAAGCCCAGCAAGGCAGTGATGCTGAGAAGGCGCAAGGTCGGGGTGGTCATGGTCATTTCCTTGGGTTCTGGGTGTTTATGGGCGATAACAAAACATTGAAGGCGGTGAAGAAATCGGTAAAGCCGGGACAGGTATACTGGCGGCAACAGGCTGCCGTCTGCTTTGGACGCGGCAGGAGGCTCAAGACATAGTCCCGGAAGAACAGCGGCAGGGGCTCATTGGGGGTGGCCTGGGCCTGCCAGCGCTGGAAAGCCAAGGCCAGCCATTCCGGCCGGTTGTGGTGGCCGGCCAGCAGCGCCAGCCCGGATACAGTGCGGAAAGACTCCGGGGGCAGCGCAGCCAGCGCTGACAGCAGCCGTTTCTGTCGCGCTGCCGGGAGCTGCTCCCAGCATAAGGCGAAAGCCAGTTCACAGCCTTCCTGCAATTCAGGTGAAGACGGCGGCAGAAGCGGCAGCTGGCCGCGCAAGGTTTTGCCTGGCCAGTCCAGGAACAGGAACAAAGGATGTTCGGGATTCAGGGCCTGCAGACGTGCGCCTGCTGCCCAGGCGGCCGGGAGCTGACCTTGCCGTAAAGCGATATCCATCTCATTGCTGATCTGGGCACAGCGGCGCTGCAGTTCGCGCTGACGCAACGGCACCAGCAGGTTCTGCTGCTGACTCCAGAAGCGCTGGAATGCAGGTGATTTCTCCAGTGCCGGGGCGTAGGGTTGCAACCAGTCCAGTGCATTCTGGAGGTCCTCCGAGCTTTCCCAGGGCATACGCTGACAGAACAACTGCAGCGCCTGTAAGGCCTGGGGAATGGAGCGGTAACGCAGCAGCTCAGGTGTCGTCTGGCCGTTTTTTTCGGCCTGGCTCAGCAATTTATTCAGAGTGTGGTACTGATTTTGCTGCAGGCATTGGTTTGCCTGGTGCAGCAGTTCTTGTTCCTGTTCGGCGGAGGTGAGCAGTTCGAGCAACAGCGTCCCTTGGAAGCGGTTGTGTTCCTGCAATAAGGTTCTGGCCCCTCGGATATCGCTGTGCAGGAGCATCCGGCTGGCTTCAGAGAGAGCCAGACTGGTTTTTTCCGGGTATTGCTCTGCGGCCGGCCGCTTGCAGGAAAGCAAGGTTGCGGTTAGCAGCAGAGCAGCAACAACCATGGGATGATGAAAACGCATCAGGGAGGGGAAGATGACTCGCCAGGAATGGTTCCTGCAATGCGAAAAGAACACTGCAGATTTTGCATTTGCAGCAAACGAAATTATATTGCAGAAATTACAATCAGTTTGGTAAATTACTAACTATAATACCTGAAATGCAGTTTATCCCGATGCAACGAAAAGATAATCGTCTGTTGGCGCAATTACGTCCGCTGTCACTGCAGTTTGGCTTTCAGCACCACCCGCTCGGCTCGGTACTGATGGGCTTTGGCCATACCAGGGTGCTCTGTTCGGTGTCCGTAGAGCATTCGGTGCCCCGCTGGATGAAAGAGCAAAATCAGCCTGGGGGCTGGATTACGGCGGAGTACCAGATGCTGCCGGGAGCTACTGCCCAGCGCACGGAACGGGAGGTCATGCGGGGAAAATTATCCGGTCGCTCAGCGGAAATCCAGCGCCTGATCGGCCGGTCGTTGCGGGCGGTGGTTGATCTGAACCAGCTGCCGGGATTGACTCTGCATGTCGATTGTGATGTTATTGATGCGGACGGCGGCACCCGCTGCGCTGCGATTACCGGTGCGTCCCTGGCCCTCGAATGTGCAGTCAGGAAGCTGCTTCAGCAGGGCGTTCTGACCGAGTCGCCGTTGAAAGACCGGGTGGCGGCGGTCAGCGTCGGCCTGCTTTCCGGGCAAGTGTTGCTTGATCTGTGTTACGAGGAGGACTCGGCCGCAGATGTAGATATGAATGTGGTGATGACTGCAGGAGGACGTTTTGTGGAACTGCAGGGCAGCGGCGAGGAAGCCAGCTTCAGTGAAGCTGAACTCGGATATCTCCTGAATACCGCCAGGTGCGGAATACAGGAAATCTTCGCTTTTGCGGAGGAAGCTTTGCGGGATGCGGAATAGGGCGTTGGCGACAAAAGGAATGAGGATGAAAAAAAGCTGTTGTTTATGCTTGCTGTTGTGTCTTGGGGCGGGAAATTTTCTGGCCGGACCGCTGTCGCTTACCACCCACTTCGGAAGATTAACCAACCTGGAACGCACCAGCGAGGCGCAGAAATTTGTCAGCGAGGATGAAGCTTTGAAGCAGGGTCTGACTGCCCCCGGCGGTGATGTCCCAGCAGAACTGTTGTTGGAGACGAGCCCGGATGATGATCAAGTCTTTGTGATTCTGGATGCCGCAGTTTTTCCGGACCGCACCTTAAGTCCGCTTGATTACCTGCTGGTAGTCGATGGAAGAGACTGCAAATGTTTGGGAATGGCAGAGCGGAGAAGCGGTTATTTCGATTTTCGCTATCTCCTGGCGACCGGCCCGGCAGAAGTGAAATTGATTTTTTCCTGTCCTGCCAGCGCCCGCCTGGCGGCTTTGAAATCTGCTTTGGAAGTGCCCCTGCCGACAATTACCGGGTTGGTGCTGCAGGAGCCAGAGCCAGTGCCCGAGCCGGCACCTGAGCCGGCACCGGCGGCGGAAGCTGGCACGGCTGACGTTGCAGAAGGCCAACCGGCTGCCGAACCAGCCGTTGCTCAGGATGCCGCTCCCGAATCAGAGAATGCCGCAGCCGAGAACAAGACAGACAAATAGCTGTGCCTTGGCCGGGTTGGTTCCGTATTTCAAGTTCTTATGCATAAAACTGCCCAGCGAATAGCTTATGGACTGGCGTTGCTTCTGGTCCTGGCCTTGTTGCTGTTCAGCACTTCAAGTTTTGGGCGGCGCCTGGGCAGTGCGGCCACTTCGCCTTTCGTCTCTTTATGGCAGCGTACCTGGATGCTGGTCTCCAGCGGGGTGAACTGGATTCTGCCGCAGGGTGGCAGCCGGGACTCCGAGCAGATACGGCAGGAAATGCGCCTGCGGGAGCTGGAAGTACAGCTGGCTGAGATGCCGGAGATCAGGCGACAGAATGCCGAATTGCGGCAATTGCTGTCCTTGGCGCCGCTGCCCGGCTGGCGGGCCTTGACGGCCGAAGTGATTGCCCGCGATCCGATGTTGTGGGAGCATGGGTTCAGCATTAACAAGGGCCTGGCTGACGGCGTGCTGCCAGGGGCTTTGGTGCTTTCGGGGTCGGATGTCGTGGGGCGGGTCTGTGAAAACAGCCGCCACACCTCGCGTGTGGCGACGGTCGTGTCGCCGGAATGCCATCTGAGTCTGGTGCTGTCCGGCAGCGATATCACGGGGATCAGCCGTGGTCTTAGCCGGACGGGCCGGCAGCAGGCGTTGTTTGCGCTTGATTATCTGCCCAAGGATGTCCCGGTGCATTCCGGTCAGCAGCTGCTGACTACCGGTCTGGGCGGCTGGGGGCCGGCAGGACTGCCAGTCGGGGAAGTAGTCCCAAACGAACAAGGCGTACTGCTTGAAGTGGTGGAACAGTCCCGTGGGCGCCTGCTTTGCCGGCCATTGGCGGAACTGGCCGTGTTGCGCTTTGTGACCGTCCTCAGCCCAAATATGCTTGAGGCAGTACAGTGAGACTGATGACAGGCCAGGGCCAGAGGCATGGATTTTTTGCCGTTATTTAGACCGTGTCCAAAAAGGCTGCATAGTGCTGTTGGACAAGTCGGACGGGTCAGACAAGTCGGACGGGTCAGACAAGTCGGACGGGTCAGACAAGTC
>JAAZIZ010000210.1 GCA_012800565.1 Lentisphaerota bacterium | reverse complement strand
CGATGGGGAAGCCGCTGGCACCGGTCTGGCTGAGACGGAAGATGTCTGCAAATGCCCCTCCCGCCGCTATTTGCGGGGCGGGGTCAGAAAAGTGCTTTGAGCAGGAAGCCCAGGCCGACAAGCACCAGCAGCCCGAGGATTCCCAAAACGATATGCAGGACCTTGGTATGGGACTTATTTTCACGCAGGGACAGGCTTCTTTTAGCGCCGATTTTGGCCCCCAGGTTTTTCATTGTGGAGGTGGCAATCTCGCTGGTGCCAGTGTCTTCGAGATTGATCACCGTTATGGTGCGCGATTCCTGTTTGTTGACATGCCGGTTATCAAACAGTACCTCAACCCCGCCAATCTGGAGGATGTCACCGTTACTCAGGGGGACAGTCTCAGTGGTAACTTTCGCTTCATTGACTTTTGTGCCGTTGGTCGAGCCTTCGTCACGCACCGCATAACAGTCATCCTCTATCTTTAACAACGTACAGTGATGGCTGCTGATGGTCGGATCAGAGATACAGATGTCACAGCTCTCAGCCCGTCCAATCGTGTATTGGTCTGCGGTTAGGGCGAAAGATGTTCCCCGCATCTGTTCAGATAAAATCAGAATTCTGACAGAACTCATGTCGAACTTCCTGGTGCTAAATTGACAGAATGCTCAAAGTGATTAAGCAAAATATAAACAATTTACAGTTTTTTGCAAGACACAAATAATCTTTTGTGTTTTTTTTCTGTTCCTCCTCCGGCAGGACGTCTTGAGACGGCTGTTGCCGGGTGTTTACCAGCCCTGCATAGGAGGCGTATTCTGCAGGGCGGCAGCGGCGGCGGGGTATTTCTGCTGCAGTTCCGACCAAGTGGCGCGGGCATCCTGTTCTTTCCCCAAGGCCAAGGAGATTCTGATGGCCAGTTCCATGGCTTTTGGTGAATAGAGCTCATCGTCTGCCAGCACGAAGCAGCGGATGCTGTATGGCAGAGCGTTCGTGGGGTCTTTTTCCACTTCAAAGAGCAATCGTGCCATAATCCAGCGGGCCCGGGTGTCAGCGCGCAGATTGCCGCCTTCGCCGGCGCTGAAACATTTTTCCACGGCAGCAAAAGCCTGGTCGTAATGCTGCATGGCGTAGCTGGCTTCTGCCAGCAGAGAATACAGTTCCTGACTGCTGGCATAATTTTCCCGCACGTTCCCGGCGATGGTTTCATTGAGAATTTTCTCAGCCTCGGCAAACTGCTCCAGGTGCAGATAGATTTCGCCCAGGTGGACGGCGACACGGTTGCGCAGCTGCGGCTCGCTGGCCTGGGCATACGCATGCCGGAAAGCTGCGACCGCACCGGTGAATTTTCCTTTCTGGCGCTGGCAGACCCCGATCTCCAGCCAAATCAGCGCTGAGACCAGGGGGCTGGTCTCGGCGCCTTTCCAGGCGAGAATTTCTTCGCTCAAAGAGTTGGCTGCCTCAATGTTGTTCTGGCTCAGGCGCACGCGCATCAGCAGCACCAGGGCTTCCAGTTTTTCTTCTGGCAGGAGGTGGCTCAGGGTGCGGGCCTGTTCCAGCACGGCTGCTGCTGCCGGGGAGTCATTCAAGCTCAGCAGCACCTCAGCCAGCAGGATCGCGATTCGGCCCTGAAGTTCTGCCCGGGCGGTTTTCTGCAGTTCTATAAGGTGCAGTTTGGCCTCGGGATAATCCCGCAGGGCGATGCTGGCATTGGCCAGCAGCTGCAGAGCGTCTTCTTTTATCCCCCCACCGGCAGAAGGGAAATTTTTGAGAATATAGCGGCAGTCTTCCCGCACCGCCGGCCAGTCCGGCAGCTGCGCCGACATGGTCGCGGCCTGCAGCCGGTACGCAGCCTGATGCTCACTGGCAATTTTTTCCGAAATCCGCCGGGAAACTGCTGCGCCTTCCGACCATTTTTTGGTCCGTTCGAGGCAGTGCAGCAAGGCATTGGCGACCACCAGATAGTTGTTGGTCTCACCGATGTATAATTCCAGCGCCTGACGGTACAATTCCTCAGCCCGGACCAGGTCCTGCAAATGGCTGGCCGCCTGCCCCATTTTGAACAGTACGCCACCTTTCTCGGCCAGATTCGGGAATTCCTGCAGGAGCTCCTGCCCGCGTTGCAGCAGTTCGTCATACCGCTGCAGAGAATTGAGGCAATCCAGAGCCTGCAGCAGGCAGTGCCGGCGATGTACTGCGGGGGTGGTTTGGTTCAGGCCGCTGCGCCAGTACAGCGGCAGGGCTTCTTCATAGCGCTTAAGTTCGCAAAGCGAATCGCCCTGCACCACGTCCAATTCGAAATTGCCGCTGTCGGGGAAGCGTTTGCGCCAGTCTGCGGCGTTGTCAACGACTTTCTCGAATTCCTGCAGCTGGTAAAAACAGAACACTCTCTGCAGACGGATATACTGATTGGCCGGGCGGTTGGGGAAAAATACCAGGCATTCATCGTAGAACTGCAGAGCGTGCTGATAATCCTGCCGGCCGAAATACAAGTCCGCCAGACGAATCAGAGTATCTTCCTTGATATTGTCAGGAATTTTTTCCCCTGCAGCAATCTTGGTGAAAAGCGCGGCCGCGCTGTCCAGGTCGCCTTGGTCAAGTGCTTTCTTGGCTACATAATAGGCAGAATATGGCCGATAGGGGAAATCACCATTCAGGGGGCGTTCGGCCAGAGTTTTGAAAGCCGCCAGGGCTTCGTCAGGCCGGTTCAAGGCCAGGTGACACTGTCCGAGATGATAGAGGGCTGATTCAGCTCTTTGGGTATCCTTGGACTTCTGCAGTTCCTGGAAGCATTCACTGGCGGTGGGGTAGTCTTTCTGGGCGAAATAGATTGCCGCTTTGATGGTCAGCAGCTGCTCATTCAGAGGGTCCTCGGGCCATTTCCGGCGGAAATTTTCAATGGCTGCCAGGCTCACGGCAGTTTTTTTCTGTGCGTGACAGCAATGCACCAGCAGCTTGTGCACTTCCCGGGCCCGGGTATGCTCGGGATAGCGTTCCAGGAATTGCTGCAGCTGCGGCTGGGCCAAGTCATAGAATTCGCGTTGCATCAGCCCCGCGGCGTAGAGAAAATGCTGTTCCGGGTCACGGATGTCTTCCACCAGGTGCTGAGCCAGAGCCGTGTTGCCGGCCAGCAGCAGCACGGTCAGCAGAAAGATGATATTTCCCGGGCGAGCCCTCAAGGTGTGTTCTCCTTTGGCAGGGTCGCGAAAGCCACATTCCAGATATCGGCCTGGCGGCAGATATCCAGTACCTTGATGACTGCCTTGTGCCGGGTCTCACTGTCGGCCCGTATGACTACCGGCTGGCTTTTGAAAGTCGCAGCGATTTGCTGGAGCAGGAATTCCAGGCGCTCGGGGCTGATCAGCTGGCTGTTGATGTATATTTCGCCGGCGGAATCAATATTGATAATAACCTCGCCGGGCTGGCGATCAGTCCGCACGCCGGAGTCGGCGGCGGGTACCTGTATGCCCAGTTTGTTCTCCCACTGCGCGAAGATGGTCGCAGCCATGAAATGAATCAGCAGGATGAATATGATGTCAATCATGGGTGCCATCTGGAAACTTTCCGAAGTATCGCGGATATGACGTTTGAAATTCATTATGCCCACACTTTTGCATTAGTGCCGGAAACGGCAGATGAAAGAATTGCCAGACGGGAACAGGCGTAATCAATGCGTAGTGAATTTCCGTCCCTGGGCCAGCCGGCGCAGGACGCCATTGCAGGTGCCTTCTAACGCTCCAATCAGCCGGTTGATGCGGCCCCGGAACATGGCGTATGCGGTCATGGAGAAGATGGCAACAATAAGCCCTCCGAAAGTGGTGTACATCGCCTGAGCCACGCCCGAGGCCAGAGCGTCGGCTTTGTTGATGATGCTGACGCCGCTTTCCAGGCCGGAGAAAGAGACCATCATTCCCCAGACGGTGCCCAGCAGTCCGACCATCGGTGAGATTACCGAGACATCAAGCAGGTACTGGATGCGCTGCCATAAGAAGCTGGCCTGGCGTGCCCCTTCATCCTCCATGGCGTCACGGGCGGTATTGTAGTCCAGAGGCTGTCCGTCCACACATTGTTCCAGGGCAGCATTGATAATCATTGCCGCCGGTGAGGCGTTCTCCTGGCAGAGCTCGCGCAGCAATTCCAGGTCACCGGTTTCTGCGGCATCCTGTGCTTCCATAATGAAATGCTTGGGGAAAATCAGGGCTGGCCGGAGAGTCAGCAGGTAGAAGATAATCAGCCCTACGGCAACCAGCGACAGCCCGACAATGACATGCATGATGTCGCCGCCCTGGGTCAGAATCTGCTTGACGGTCAGAGCATGGGGTTTGTCGCTGCCGGCGGCGGTGGGCGCAGGCGCAGGGGCTGCAGCAGCGGTGGAAGCCGCAGGCGGCTGCGCCGCGACTTTATTTTTCGTGGCCGGTCGCGCCGCTGCCGCCGGCCGTGCTGCGGGCTGTGCGGTGGGAGGAGCTTCGACGCTCGTGCTGCCAGCGGG
>JAAZIZ010000209.1 GCA_012800565.1 Lentisphaerota bacterium | reverse complement strand
GTTCGACTGCCGCCGGGTGGCAAACAACACCCGCATTCTCTACGGTGGCAGCATGAATGCCGCCAACGCGGCTGGCCTGCTCAGCCAACCTGATATCGATGGCGGACTGATCGGCGGCGCAGCCCTGAAGCCAGCTGATTTCGCTACCATCATCAAAGCGGCAATATAGAGCCGTCTCCCTTGTCGAGACCCGGGCAGCAAGGCATCGCATCGTCCGTGCTGCCCGCCTCGGCAGCATTTGAACCGAACGCTAACTCCGTAAAACGCACCCCTCAACCAGTAACCTCCAAACATAAGTACAAACCCGCCGCACTTTATTCGTCCACACTTTGCCCTGAACCGGAAAATATTGACTTGCCGGGAACTCCCACGGGAACGCGATGTCAAACGAAGTATTGCCAGATGACAACAGCTTGATCGATCGCTTCATCAATCATGGCGATCAGGAAGCTTTTGCGCTACTGGTGGAAAAGCATTCCAGCCGGGCATACCAGATCGCATACGGGGTCCTGGGCAATCGGGAAGACGCAGAAGAAGTAGCACAGGACGCTTTCCTCCGTATCTACCGAGCTTTGAAAAATTTCCGTGGCGATTCCGAATTCTCTACCTGGATGTACCGAATCGTCATCAACCTCGCCCGAAACAAACACCGCTGGCATAAAATCCGCGGGCGCGGACAGGAATTCAGCATCAATGCGCCAGTAGAAAATGCCAGAAATGACGGCGAGTTGGCAATTGATCTGCCTGACGAGCGTCTCACTCCCGACCGTGAGCTGATTTATGAGGAGCTGAAGGAAAAGACGCGTGAGGCGATGGAAAATCTTCCTGAGTCATACCGCCTGGCGGTCATGCTGCGTAACCTGAAGGAACTCAGCTACGAGGAAATTGCCAAAATCCTGAATTGCAAAGTCGGCACAATCAAATCCAAGATTGCCCGTGGCCGGGAAGAACTCAAGAACCGCCTGGCGCTGTAACTTCTTCCCTCCGGCAACCTCTATTGCAAAGTTGGCTCTCGGTCATCAGCACTTTCGTTTGATCAATATATTTTCTCAAAAAGGTGATAATTGCCATGGATACTGAACAACCAATTTATATCACCGCCTGCCCCGACAATGAAGAACTGAGCTGGTTTTATGATCAGCCTGATGACAGTGCCATTGCTGAGCATGTGGCTGCCTGCGAGCATTGCCAGCAGACCTTGGCCGCATTTTACCAGATTGAATGCCTGACCAGCGCTTTGGCTACTCCGCCTGCAGGACTGGCACAGCGTATCAATGCTGCAGTCAGACAAGCCCATCCAGCCGGAAAGTTCCCGGTTACCCGCCAGCCGGCCTGGTTCAGACTCAGCCAAGCCGCATCCTGGCTGCTGGTCGCAGCCTTAAGCGGCTGGTTGCTCTATTCTTATGCCAGCAGGGGCAGGAACACTACCGCTATCCACCTGGCCATGTCTGACCAGCCGGTGCCCACGCCTGCAGTACTGCCAGACACCACCCAACTGCGGAAGATTGAGACTCCCTTGCCGAACGAAGGTTTTTCTCTCCACGATCAGCTGAAATTGAACGGCAATGTCGAAGTCACTGATTTACGCAATGTCTCTACCGGCGTAAGCTTCAAAAAATCCTATCCCAAATCGCAGCAGCAAACGATTGGCAGCCGCGTTCGTCATATCTGGCTGACTGACAATCTTACCGCCGGCAAAATTGCTCTTGAAGAAGCAGCCCGGCTAAATGACTGCACAGTCGCCTGGCAGGAAGATGAACATAACCATACCCGGATCGCCATCCTGTCCGCTACAGACAAGAATATCCAGAAGCTGGTCAATAGATTATATGACCGCAATCTGCATCTGCTCTCGCCGACTTTCCCGCAGCCCCTGGCTGAGTGCAATGCATCTTTCACCGGCAACCAAATACTCTATCAGGTAGTGCTGGTGCAGAAAGAGTAACCACCCATTGCCAAGCCTGGCCTCCTGCTGAGAATATACATGCGCTTGCCGGGGCCGTTTTTTCACCGCCCCGGCAGCACGATTCTATTGCTGGGCTGCTGTGTACTGCAGGCGGTAACACCGGCCATTCCGGCGCGGATCACTGCCATCGGAAGTCTTGAAAATAATCAGATTCTGCTCCCGGCGCCACTCTGACAACGGCGTTCCATCTTCACTGAACCGATGCCGCTGCAGAGACTCCTGATATAACTTCTGCAGTTCCGGCGGCTCAGGATAGATACAGACCGGATCAGGTGAGGGGTTTGCCAGGCTGCAGCACCACTCCCCGCTGACCTTGCTCAAGTCCGGATAAGGATAAATTTTATCTGCCGGCAGTATCTCATCGAAAGACGGCTGGTCCTGCCAGCGCCAGTCTGCCGCGGAAGTATAGACCAGTCTATATTCGCGTTTATTCTCAGCCGGATTGCTGTTGTCCGGCACACTGAACAAGATATTTCCGCCGCGATGCGACCAGCCGAAAGTACCATTCTCCATAATCAGCCGATGCGCAGATGAGACCGGCCCCAGCAATCGCCCGTCTTCATACAGCTTGTAGCGCTGTACTGCCTTGCGCCACAGAATCTGCCCTTCTGGGGAAAAGGTGCCGCCAGCATACCAGTCAGCAAAACTGACGTTGCTGACCTTGACCGTCCACCCGTTGCGCCACTGCGGATAGGTGCTCGGCTTAATATCTGCGGTCGCCAGAATCTCTGTGAAAGACTCGGGCTCCACCCAGTCATATTGGTAATCCAGGCATTCGTCCTCCTGCACTCCGGCCAGACGCAGACGCTCCAGGCAATACGGCAGGGCTGTGGCAAACATCAGGCTGAAAACCGAGGTGTTGGAAAACTGCGTCTGCTCCCGGTTGATCCGGTCATATTCCGCCATCGGAGCGGCAGCGTCAATCTGCAGGACTGATGGATCAGACGGGACATTCCGGCGCAACTGCTTCAGCACCCGCTTCAAGGTCTCGGTATTTTTGTCCGTAGGGGCGTATTTGTGCGCCAGAGCCAGCACCCCGTAGGGCGGGTATCCCTTGGGCAGGAACGGAGAAGTATAGCGCTGGTGCAGCACTTCAGCCGCCTTAATGGCCCCCTGCCGCAGCAAGTCATTGGGCAGAATCAGATCATAAAAGATATAGCCCGGGCTGTCAAAGGAGTTGACCCGGAAATCATTGCGCGAAAACGGGTACTCCTTGCTTAAATCAATATCCTGCTGCAGGTCCCGCTCCGCTTTCTGGCGATATGTTTCCTCACCAGTGACCTCCCATAGGCGGACAGCTATGTAGCGACCGTAGAAGAAGCTGCTGCCGGCCGTCTCCCGCAACACCTCCAGGGAACGCTGTTCACCGCAGAGCAAATACATATACATGGCCGAGTCAATGGCGTAGCCGTAGTTGATACCGCTGCCCCAGTGCTGCTGGTCGTGCCGGCGGCCCAGCCCGACCATCTCCGGATGGCCGGGCATATAATGCACCGTATCGACATCAATCACATGCCAGGTGGTGCAGACCGCATCCGCGAGGATGACCGGGTCTGCACTGCGCAGGTATTGCAGCCAGTACCCGTGAGCCAGACCGAAATCGTTGTTGTTCCAGCCAGTATAGCCGCGGAATGGCGAAGATTCGG
>JAAZIZ010000208.1 GCA_012800565.1 Lentisphaerota bacterium | reverse complement strand
CGCCGTCCGGCGCCATGCGCACCGGGATATTGGCAAAATCCTCCGGCGTTTTCAGCAGGTTCTGCACCACAATGGAATTGTTCAGGCGCTGTCCCTTGACTGCCGGTGCACCGCCAAACTGGCCTGCCGATACTTCCACGTTATACATGCGTACAGCGGCCATTACATCTTCGAAAGTCAGGCCATACTGGACGAGTTTGTCTGGATTCAGCCAGATGCGCATGGCATATTCACGGGCAAATTTTTCCACCTCGCCGACTCCCGGTACCCGCGCCAGAACTCCTTCGATATTGGATACGGCATAATCCCCGACGTCGTTGGCGTTCATGCTGCCGTCTTCACAAACTATGCCCACCAGGATCAGATAATTACGGGTGGATTTAGTCACCTGCACACCGGTGCGCTGCACAACCTCGGGTAGGCTGGTCGTGGCCAGCTGCAGCTTATTCTGCACTTTCGTCCAAGCCAAATCAGGATCGATGCCCGGAGCAAAGGTCAGTTCAATGCGGCAGGTGCCTGCAGAATCGCTAAGAGAAGAAAGATACAGCATCCCGTCCAGTCCGGTCATACTCTGCTCGATCACCTGGGTGACACTGTTTTCGACCGTCTCGGCGGATGCACCAGGATACATCGCCGTAATACTGATCATCGGCGGAGCCAGATCGGGATACTGGGAAATCGGCAGATTGTAGATCGACAGACAGCCCAGCAACATGATGAAGATCGCAACTACCCAGGCAAAGACTGGACGGTCAAGAAAAAATCGTGACAACATATATTTCTCCGTCAATCAATAACGATTATATCGGACCTCAGGGCTGCTTGGTCTCGGCGGCAGGCGTTTCTCCCGGGTTGATCGGCGGGACTTCTGTTACTGGCACGCCGGGGCGAATGCGCTGCAGTCCTTCGAAGATCACCCGGTCACCGGATTTCAGCCCCTTTATGACCAGCCATTGATTGCCGATGGCCCGGTCCAGCTGCACGCCGCGCACCTCGGCTTTGCCGGCTGCATCAATAAGCATGACGGTCGGATTGCCTTTTGTATCGCGAGTGACTGCCTGCTGAGGTACAAGTATGGCATCTTCCTTGATGCCTTCTTCAATTCTTGCCCGCACAAACATGCCGGGCAGCAGAATACGCTGCGGATTGGGAAACCCCATGCGCAGGATAAAAGACCCGGTGCTTGGATCGACGGTGATATCCCGGAATTGCAACGTTCCTTCGATCGAATATGGTTTGCCGTCTTCGAGAATCAGCTTAACGACATTCTGCGTTCCATTCTGCGACAGACGTCCGTCCTCAAGACGGCACCGCAAACGCAGCAAGTCTGCGCTTGCCTGCGGGACATCGACGTAGACCTTGTCAATCTGCTGGATGCTGGCCAGAGGCAGCGGCTGATGTGCCGTCACCAATGCCCCGACGGTAACATTCGAACGTCCGATGCGGCCTGAAATCGGCGCTGTGACTTTCGTATAGCCCAAATTGATCTGCGCATTGTCCAGCACTGCTTCCGCACTCTTGACCGCCGCCAGAGCGCTCTCCACCCCGGCTGCAGCTCCCGCCACCTCGGCCTGGGCAGCCAGCAGCCCGGCTTGGGCGCGTGCCTGCTCAGCATCGGCCATTTTAACCCCGCTCTTGGCCCGTACCAACTCGGCAGCAGCGCCGTCAACAGCAGCCTGCGCCCGTTCAATTCCGGCTTCCGCCTGCCGCCGGGCTGCATCCACATCATCGAAATCCTGCTGACTGACCGCTTTGCTATTGAGGAGGTCCTGGAAACGCGCCGTGCGCAGGCGCAGCGGCTTGGCATTGGCTTCGGCGCTGGCATGGGCGGCCTTGGCCGCGGTCAAGGCTGTCTTCGCCGCCTCCTGTATCGCCAGCGCGGTATCGCGTCCGGCAACCGCCACCTGTACTACTGCCTCTGCGTTAGCCAGGCCGGCTTTGGCCCGACTCTCACCCGCAACCGCAGTTACCTGCTGGGCTTTGGCGACCGCCAAAGCGGCCTCGGCATTGGCCAGTGCGGCCTGGTAAGGCGCTGCATCAATTTCATACAGGACTTCGCCTTGCTTCACTTCAGCACCTTCCTGGAACAGGCGCTTCTGGATAAGGCCATTGACCTGAGGACGAATCTCGGCAATCAGATATGGTGCCACCCGCCCGGGAAGCTCTGCAAACAGCTGAATCGGCTCTGTTTTG
>JAAZIZ010000207.1 GCA_012800565.1 Lentisphaerota bacterium | reverse complement strand
TGACAAACTCCACTGCGGCAACGATATCCGCGACCATCAGCTCCGAACCCAGGGCCTGGGGATTATTGTTCGGACCACGGAAATTCGGAAAAATGAAGTGCCAGTTTTTTTGCACGCAGAAATTTCCATAGCTGTTGCAGTTCTGGGTATATCCGCCGCTCCAGGTATGCAACGCCACCAGCAACGGGCGGGCTTCTTCTCCCTGGGCCTGATAATACATCGCCGGCTGCTGGCTGTTGTCATGCGGGCAAGGATAAGTGATTTCCCGCCAAGGTTTCTCATTCTGGGCCCACAGCAGCAATCCGGGCAACGCCCCCAACATCAGAACCAATCTTGTCATCATCATTGCATCATTCCTGCAGTTGGATTTTCCTTGTCTCATGCACAGCCTGAAACACACCGGCCGGCGGTGACTTATTTGCTGGCCACACTCACAGCCGGGAAAAGCAGATACGGCAGCCGGGAGGTCGGGTAGCAGTCGGAACTGATGGCCAGGTCCTGTTTGAACAACTCGAAGATATTCCCGGCCAGCATCATGTTCTTCACCCGGCCCACGATCTCGCCATTCTCAACCAGAAATCCCAGGGCGACATTGGTGGAAAAATCGCCATTGCCGATATTCCCCTGCCCGAAGCCGAGAAAATGTTTCACATACAGACCGCGTTTGATCGAGCGCAGCAGCTCTCCTGACGGCATGTCGCCGAGCTGCATCCGGACATTGTACGGTTCACAACCACTATGCGCAGTCGGCTCCACCCCAGCCAGATGGGCGGTATCATAATCGTACAGGAACATCCTGACCACCCCTGCATCAATCAGCGTGACCGGACGAGTCGGCAGACCGGCATCATCATAGGCAGACGAACCAGGCGCATAATCAAGATGCGGCTCATCCCGCACCGTCAGTTTTGCGTCAAAACAGCGCTGTCCCAGCTTGTCTTTCAGGGGTGAAGTACCCTTGAAAACTGATCGGCCGTTCAAGGCCGCCAGCACCGGATTCAGGAACCGCCCTGCCGCCTGGGGAGCGAACAGCACCGGGCAGACGCCGCTGATCGCTCCAGCGGGGCGGATACCATACTGGTAATCCTCCTGCAGTTCTTTTTTTATGGCCTGCAAGTCATAAAATTCATTCACCTCACCCCAGCCCCGGCTGCTGCCGGAAAACAGCATATCCTCTCCTTCCACCCGGCAGAAAGCGCCTGCCAGACTCCAGCTGGTGCTCTCCTGTTCTTGGAAGAAGCCGCCGGAATTCAGGCAGAAGCCCTCGCCCTCGGAACGGCCGCCGCCGGCCTGGATATCCAGGCCGGCATCAAGGCTCTTGAGAAAATCGACCAGCTCAGTACAGTCATTGATAAGCTTAGCCCGGGTCAGCTGCCGGACCGTATCCGAACTGCTGCGGATTTGCGCATATTGCCCCGGCGCAGGGTAGCGGTCGAAATGCGCGACTGCGCCTTCGGCAGCCAGGGCTACGGCCCGACGCGTCATCTCCTCCAGCGCATCCATGCGGTTGCCGCCGGCATCGCCACGGTGTCCATTGACAATCACCGACAGGCTGTACTGCAGAGTCTCGCTGGTGCCGGTCTGCTTCAGGCGCCCGGCCTCAAAGCTGCAGCCATAAGCGGTTCCGTAACTGACCTTAATATCTGCAGCGCTGGCTCCCAGGGACTGAGCCAGGGCCAGACATTGCCGGGCGCGTTCGACATCTTTATCGCAAAATACTTTCATGGTTATCTTAACTCCTTGATAGTAATCTTATTGTCCGCCAATGAGCACATCCTGAATGCGGATATGCGGTCCGCCGAACGTCACCGGCAGGGGCGACTGCCCGTTTTTGCCGCAGCCGCCGCCGCGATTGACGATGGTAAGGTCATTGGCGATGCCGTCGATGGCATGCAAAGTCTGGAAGACGTTTCCGGTCATGACCACATCGCGCACCAGTTCGCCGAGCTGGCCGTTTTTGATGCGGTAGGCGTAGGCGGCGGAAAAAGTGAACATCTCCATCATGGTCTGGCCGCCGAAGAGGCCGCAGGCATAAATGCCATCGTCGACGCCGGCGAACAGCTCCTCCTTGCTCAGCGGCCCGTTGTCAATAAAGGTGTTGGTCATGCGCACAATCGGCACATGATGCCTGCCCATCGTACGGGCGTTGCCGGTAGGGTGGGCCCCCATCTTGCCGGCGGTCTCCAGAGAATGCAGATGTCCGGCGAGCACCCCATTGCGGATCAGTGCGGTCCGCTGCGGCGGTGTGCCCTCGTCGTCCACCGGCAGAGTCCCGGCCATCCCCGGCAGGGTGCCATCATCAAAGACATTCAAGTCGGGGACCCCGACCTTGCGTCCCAATTGCATCAGGTCCCGCATCTTGTCATTCTCATACAGGAAATCCGCCTCGCTCAAATGCCCGAAAGCCTCATGGATGAATACTCCGGCAAAATCAGGGCGCAGCACAACCGTATGCCGCCCGCCCTCGCATTTAGGTGCCCGCAGCAGCGCGGCTGCACGCTCCGCGATTTCGCAGGCGACCTGTTCGCGGCCCAGCACCACCTGATAGTCGTCGCAAGAGGAGAAGCTCTCATGGGCGCGCTGGACCTGGTCGCCCTGACGTGCAAATGCCCCCAGGCTGAGCAACACTTTCGGCAGGCGCTTCTGATGATAGACCCCGCGGGTAGAGGCAAAATAGATAGTGCGGATGCTCTCGCTGTAATTGACCGAACTTGATTCGATGGCGGGATTGTTTTGCAGAATAAGATCGTTATAACTCTTGAGCAGTGACAGTTTGTCGCTGATGCTCACCTCCCGGAAATCATTCCGGAAAGGCGGCAGCGAGATGATTTCCGGGGGGATTGGCACTTCGGCCAGCTGGGTCTTTTCCTGACCCACCAGAGCGGCATCGGCACACGCCTCCCAAACTTTTGCCCGCAAGTTGTCGAGAGTATCGAAAACGCAGGTACCCCAACCGCCT
>JAAZIZ010000206.1 GCA_012800565.1 Lentisphaerota bacterium | reverse complement strand
GCTTTGAAGATGGCAACCCCGTTGGCGTTCTTGGCGTTCTTGGCGTCTTGGCGGTTCAATGGGCTTTGAAGATGGCAACCCCGTTGGGGTTGTTGGCGTTCTTGGCGGTTCAATGAGCTTCGAAGATGGCAACTCCGTTGGGGTTGTTGGCGTTCTTGGCGGTTCAATGAGCTTCGAAGATGGCAACTCCGTTGGCGTTCTTGGCGGTTCAATGGGCATATCGCGCGCTTTCAGCGCTTTTGCCGCTTCGCGGCCAAGGTAACAGGCATTCCAGTGCCGATTGCCGGGGCAGTGAATATCAATAGGTGACCGATTGCTTTCATTCCTGCCTTTTTTGCCTGCAGCCGTTTGTAAATGCCGGTTCAGGATTTATCTTTTTTCTCGTCAGTACAGTTCAGTATTTTCCCCCGGTATCCTGTCGTGTGAACTTAACCAGGAGAGTAAACTATGTCGCGCTTTCATTCTGTTCCCTCACCGTACACAGTGAGCCGTGCCGGAGACCTGCTGCATTTTACCAATGAGTATACCAGCTGGACTCATGACCTGAGCCAGGGTGGTGAACTGGTGGCCGCAGTAGTCAAATACGGCTCGGGCGAGAATATTCTGCGTGCGCCTCAAAGGCTGTCCCTGGGACTGATGGAGGCTGGATACCATCAATATGCTACCTGCAATGCCAGAGCCCGGAAATTCATCCTGGACGAGGAGGGCGGCCATCCCCGGTTGCGGGTGTGGCAGATTCTGCAGGATGAGCAAGGCCAAGTGCTGCCGGAGGTTGAGGTGGAGCACAGCGTAACCTACTATCCCTGGGGATATGGAAAGCACCACGTCAGACTGCTGGTCAACAAGAAAATCGACACCATCGGCCAGTGCCAGGTGGGCAGTTTTTACTGCACGCCGGACTTTGATATCCTGGCGGTGCGCGAGGCGCTGGTGTTGCAGGGCAACCGTTGCGGGGTTAACAGTGTCCAGCGTTGGCAGCCGCTGTTGCACGGCAAAGCGCGCGGGGATACATATCTGTCTGCTTATTTGCCGGCTTCGGTGCTGCTGTTCTCACGCGGAATGGAGGGCATTGAGCTGGCCTTGGGCGATGACTTGCATACCTGGGATAACTTCGGCACCAGGTTTGCCGGGCGGCAGCAGACCTATATCAACTTCAACAGCGGCAAAAAAGCCTACGAGGTCAGGATTTGCCCCCTGGATTGCTATCATGCCGGACAAAGCATTGAGGGTGAGTACAACTTCAACTTCCGGATGACCCTGCCGTTCGTGCGTCCGAATATCACCCCACTGCGGCCCTGCGCCAGCGGTATTTTCTATCACCACCGCGGTTTTGAGGGACGTTGGCCGACCCGGGAGGAGGTCGCGGCCTGGCAGCAGGCCGGGGTGACCCTGATGCGGCTGCACAACGACGGCGACAGCTTCGACAATGGAATATTCTGGCGCGATGCGGCTTATCCGCCTTATCCGCCCGCAGAAATGGCCAAGATGGAAGAATTTCTCGCGCAGGCCAACGCCGCCGGCATTGCGGTAGCGCCGTATTTTTCCTGCAAGGAATATCATCCTGAGGCGGCCGGATTTGCGGAGCATTCGCAGGAGTGGGCCCGTCTGGTCGATGCCGGTGATACGATGATTTTCAATTACTACAGGAATGGGGTATTCGGGGCTCAGATGTGCTTGCAGAGCGGCTGGATGCAGAAGCGCAAGGACACTATTGATGAAGTGCTGCGCAAGCATGCTTTCAGGGGGGTGTATTACGACTGGTGCACCGGCAGCGAATGTGTGCATGATGCGCACGCCAAGGTCCGGCACTGGGATAACGACAAGCTGCTGGAACTGCTGGAATGGAGTCATCAGCGGGTCGGCGAGGCGGGCGAGGTCTATCTGCATCTCACCGGTACTCCCAATCTGGCGGCGGAGAATCTGGCCTCGCTGGTGCTTACCGAGGAGTCCGGGTATGGCCTGATAACTCCGCTGATGTTCACCCCGCATGTGCATTTTGTCAACAACGCCCCGCGGCAGATTTGCAACATGCTGGGCACAGTGGCAAATCCGGACAACAACCGCCGGCTGATGCTCTGTGCCCTTCTGCACCATGCCACCATCAGTACCAAGGAACAGCAGTTCCTGGATTTCTATCGCGAGCCCTGGATGCAGAACCTCAGCCAGTACCGCCGCCATACTGCTCCTGGAGAAGGCAAGTGCCAAACCGGTGATGAGAATGTCGGTATGGCACTGTATTGGAATGAACAGCAAGCCCTGGCGGTGTTTGTCAACATCAGTTCCGAAACCGTAAGCACGGACTGGCAGGCCGCGGCCGGGAAATTGCCGGACAATGCTATTCCCCAGCAATCTCTGGAAGGTAAGATCACCCTGAAGCCCCTGGAATTGCAGACCAAGGTCATCAAACTGTAGGCGCACCTGGCATATTTTTACCATGGCATGCCGGGTTGCATGGGGGCATCCCGGCCGGCGGCGATAACACTGGGCGAATTTAATAAATAATATGCGGATTAGCAGAGGAAGACATGAAAACTGACTTGCGGGTTGGTAAATTATCCCTCCCAGGATTGAAGATCGGCCAGGAGAGCGCGCTGCCGCCATTGCGCTGCACCCTGAGCAAAAATATCCGTACCGACTTGTCTGAGGATGACGGCCTGTTTATCGGTTATGGCCTGGAAGTGACTGCCCTGCCGCACCGGATGCTGGAAGATTTTGACGGCCAAAGCACAGAGTTGCAGTTCGATTGCGTGACTCTTGAGAATGATTTCCTCAAAGCGGTCTTCCTGCCCCAGGTGGGCGGCAGACTCTGGTCGCTCTATGATAAAATCGCCGGGCGCAATCTGGTGCACGCGAATCCGGTTTTCAAGCCCGGAAATCTCGCTATCTGCTGCGCCTGGCCGGCCGGCGGGGTGGAATGGAATGTCGGCAGCCGGGGGCACGACGCCTATACTTGCCGCCCGCTTTTTACCGCCCGGACGCAGGATAAGGATGGTACCCCGGTGCTGCGCTTCTATGAGTTCTGCCGCAAGCGCGCGGTGTATTACCAGATGGATTTCTTCCTGCCGGCGCAGTCGCAGTTCCTGTATGCCCGGATGCGCCTGTACAATCCCAATGACCGGGTGGAGCCTATGTACTGGTGGTCCAATATCGCGGTCGAACAGAAGAAAGGCATGCGCATCGTGGTGCCCGCCACAACCACGTTCACCAATACCTATGTCAGCGAACTGCAGCACTCCTTGCAGAAACTGCCGCTGCCGATGGCCAGCGGTGAATTCGACTGTACTTATCCGGAGAATTATCCGACTTCCAAAGACCAGTTCTTCAATATCGCGGCAGGAGAGCGGAAATTCGAAGCCGCGCTGTATGCCGATGGCTACGGACTGGTGCATACCTCTACCGACCGCCTGCAGGGGCGCAAACTCTTTGTCTGGGGGCATGGCCCCGGCGGTGAACGCTGGCAGCGCTTTCTGACCAGCCCCGAGGGCGCAGATTATCTGGAAATACAGGCCGGGTTGGGCAAAACCCAGATGGAATGCCTGCCCATGCCTCCCAAGGCTGCCTGGGAATGGCTTGAGGCCTACGGGCCTTTGCAAGTCCAGCCCGAGCAGCTGCATGGGCCCTGGCCGGGCGCAGTTTCCGCAGTGGCCAGTGCCTTGGAACAGAAACTGCCCCGGCAGAACCTCGCAGAAACCTTGCAGCGCACCAAGACCGATATCGCCTTAAAAAAGGGCACCGTGCTGTTCTCCGGCTCCGGCTGGGGAGCGCTGGACTTGTTGCTGAGAAGCAGCAATCCCGCGCCGCATCTTGACTTCGGCAGCACTGGAGAGCAGCAGGAGCCTTGGGTGCAACTGCTGCAGACAGGGCGCTTCCCGACCTTGGACGGAAACTCCGTTCCGCACTCATATCTGGTTCAGGAAGAGTGGTTTGAGCTGCTGCGGAAAGCGGTCAAAGGGGTTGAAGCCGGTAACTGGTACGCTTTGTTTCAGCTGGGGGTGAATTATTTTGCCCGCAGTGACTTCGAACGGGCAGAACAATATTTTACGGCATCCTTGCAGCTGCAGCCTAATCCCTGGTGCCTGTATGCCTTGGGGAATGTCCGGCGCTGCCTGGGAGACTTGTCGGAGGCGACCGCGTATCTTGAACAGGCGTTGCGGCTGCGCCCGGGTGATGCCTCCCTGGCCAGGGAGACTTTGAAGGCTTTCAAGGAAAACAATGACTGCCCCGGCCTGGAACGCTGCTACGCTTTGCTTGACCCCAGTCTCCACCAGGTGCCAATGCTGCAGTTTCTGCATGCCCATGCCTTGGCGAACCTGGGCTCCCTGGATGAGGCCGAGAGTATTCTTCTGCAGGATGGCGGTCTGCAGATTCCTGACTTGCGCGAAGGCGAATGCTCGTTGTCAGAACTCTATGTCTATATTCAATGTGAAAAGGCCCGGCGCACTGGCCGCGTTCTGGAACCTGCGGCAGTGCAGATTCCGCCGGTTCTTGATTTCCGGATGAACAAACGCCGCAGCAAGTAAGAATTGCTTGTTTTGCTGCGCGGAAGGAGGATAGATTGCCTGTTGCTAAGAATTTGAAACTGCTCTGCTTTGATTTGGATGGCACGGTGCTGGCCGGGGGGCAGCCGCTTTCACCTGCGAACTGGCAGGCCCTGCAGACATTGCGTGAGGCTGGAGTCGTCCTGGCAGCGGCCAGTGGACGCAACCGGCAGTCGCTGTGCAAGGTGCTGAGCCCGGACACTCCGCTGGATTACGCTATCTTTTCCACGGGTACAG
>JAAZIZ010000205.1 GCA_012800565.1 Lentisphaerota bacterium | reverse complement strand
TGATGCGATGGCCTTTCCAGTTACAGGTAGTCGCAGCAGAAGTAATGGTAATACCACGCTCTTGCTCCTGCGCCATCCAGTCCATGGTAGCCGCACCTTCATGCGTCTCACCCAGACGGTGCACGCGTCCTGTGTAGAACAGAATACGCTCGGATGTGGTGGTTTTACCGGCGTCAATATGAGCCATGATGCCGATATTGCGCACGTGATCTAAAGCAAACGTTCTTTCCATTAGTGTCTTTTTTACAGGAGATCAATCAGAATAATGTTCAACGCCAATACTGCCGGTACAAAAAATCAGCAATTGCCGGACAAAAGCGACAATTGTAACATCAACAGAGAAAAACCCCTGTGCCTTTCTGGTTTTTAATTGTGGTTATGGTATTATTATGCAGTGCGTGATAGTGGCTACTTCCTGTCGTTGTCCAAGGTGAAACGCAGTTTGCTGATCCGGTAATGCTTCACCTCCAGCACATCAACAGTACAGCCATGAAAACGGAAACTGTCACCCGCTTTCGGGATACGCCCGGCCAGTTTCAGAATCAATCCGGCAGCGGTCTCATATCCCTGGTTGTCAATGCGGAACCCCAGCGAACGCTCAAGATCACGAATGCCCAAACGTCCATCACATTCGAAAGCATTGTTCCCGATGCGTTGCAGGAGCAGCGACTCCTGCTCTTTCTCACCCTGGATATTGCCGACAATCTGCTCAGCCAGGTCTTCTATCGTGACCATACCAATCATACCACCATATTCATCGACCACTATCGCCATGGGCAAATTCTGGTAGCGCAATTCGCACAGCAGCTCGCTGATCCCCTTAGACTCCGGAACATACGAGATATTCCGGTCGACAAATGCAGCAATAGGACTCTGCATCAGAACCTCGGCGGACATTCCGGCGATCTTCGGGCTGGCCATGATCTGACGCAGACTCACGACACCGATAATCTCATTGATGCGACCATCATAGACCGGGAAACGGGAGTACCCGGTCTCAGCCGTCAGTGATTGCACGTCCGCAATCCGGGCACTAAGCGCCAGAGAACGAATCTCGACCAGCGGAATCATCACCGTCTCGACCGGCTTCTGGTCGAGTTCCAGAACCATCTGCAGCATCGCGCCGGCTTCATGCGCAACCATACCCTGCTCCGCCGCCATCCTGGCCATCACTTTCAAATCCTCACGCGTGACGTTACTTACGCTGTGGCTCAGACTCTCCTGCCCAAAATGCCGGGAAATCCGGCGACAGACTGCAGTGACCAAGATGGTAATCGGAGCCAGCAGTTTGGCCATCAACTCCATCGGACGGGCCATCGCCAGCGCAAAGCCATCCGCCCGGTTGCGGACCACAGCCTTGGGCAGAATTTCACTGTAAATCAGCACCACCGGTGTGACCAGCAAGGTGGTAAGCACCTCATTCCAGGAATCAAAGCCGGGCCAGCGGGAGACGAAGAACTCCTGGAACCAGACGCTGCCAACAATGTATTGCGCCACCAGATTCTGACCGATGGTGATCAGGCTGACATTGACCAGGTTGTTGCCTACCAGAACCGTGCCCAGAAAATACTCGCTGTCGTTGAGAAAACGGCAGAACGCCTGGGCGCGCGCATCACCGCTCTCGGCCTTGCTGTTCAGAGTCAGCTTGCTGGACGCATTAAACGCCATCTCGCTGCCACTGAAAAACGCATTACAGCAGAGCAGCAGCAACAACAACAGAAGATAAATCCACAAACTAAGCATCAGCCGGCTCCTCCTCCTCGGTCTGGGGGGTCAGCGGGCGGATGGCCACTGCGCCAACCCGGTTTCCGGCCATGTTAACGACACTCAGAGTATAGTCGCCAGCGGTGATTTTATCGCCTGTGGCAGGGACTCGCCCCAAGACTTCCATCAGCAGCCCACCAATGCTGTCGGATTCTCCGGGAAATTGTGTCTTCAGCTTCTCACCTACCATCCGCAGGCGGGCCCGGCCATCGGCCAGCCAACCATCATCGTCGCTGAGCCGGCGCAACTCGTTGTAATTGCCTCCACTGGTCGCAAAGCGGCCGATTACTTCCTCCAGGATGGCGCTGATAGTCACGATTCCCAAAGTCTCGCCATACTCTCCAACCACAATAGTAAAATGGATGGACTGTTTGCGCATGTCGGCCAGCAAACGGTCGATCTTCACGCTGGGAGGCACAAAAGACACCGGATAGACCGGCAGAGGCCGCTCGCCTTTGCAGCCCAGCTCAGAACGGAAATCTGCCAAGGTGCGGTCCTGCTCCGGGCTGTTCAGCCAGCTGGGGAAATCAGTAAAAGCGATCACTCCCCAGATATCGTCGAAATCCTCGTGATAGACCGGCAGGAAGCTGTGCTGGCTGGTCCGGATTTGCTCGAAAGCCTGCCGCAGCGACAAGCCGTCCTCCACCCCGATAATCTCTGTCCGGGGAACCATAATATCGCTGGCGATGATATTTCCGAAGCGCATGATGCGCTCCAGCAGCTCCCGTTCGTGTCCGCTGGTTGCACCGACGGCCTCACTGGCAGCGATGCTGGCGGCGATCTCATCCTGGGTCAGCATTCCCCAGGCATCCTGCTGACCTTTTAGCCCCAGCAGGCGCTGAAAAATCGCGCTGATTTTCTGCAGCAGCCACAACAGCGGCGTGAGCAGCTTGCCGAAATAGAGCAGCGGGATGGCGGAAAAACGAGTGATCTGCAGGTTGTTCCGGTACGCGATGCTCTTGGGGGATAGTTCCCCGAAAATAATAAGAATAGGTGTCACCAAGGCTATATTGAGGATAATCCCCAACACTTCCTGTAACTTATGCCAGCCTGGTTCTGTCAACTGTACCCCGGCCAGCTGCAGAACCGGCACCAGCAGCACATCATACAGTCCCGGTTGCCCGGGGCTGCCCATAATCCGAGTCAGCAGCGTTGCACATAAGGCAATCAGCAGGCCATTGACCAGCATATTACCCACCAGCACAATAGCCAGCAGACGCTGCGGCATCTTGAGCAGCCGGTAGGCCGCCCGTTCCCCCAGCGTACCATTGGCCATGCGCTTGACCTGGGCCCGGCTGAGAGACATGAGCGCAGTCTCCGAACCGGAAAAGAAAGCTGATAACGCCAACAGTACCAAGATTGCAGCACTGATCGGCAGATAATTGGCAAAAATTTGCATTAGCTGATTGCGCGGTGCGGCCCGACTGTCTCCTTAAGGATGGTCAACGCTGCTCCTGTTCCTGAATATTCCATTCGGCCTGCAGCTGGAAGAAGTCAGCCATAAGCTGCAAACCATTGGCGGCAAAAATTTCCGCGGCATGTTTGCTGATTATTCCATCAGCATCGAAGCCGCTTTGCATAAGCTGCAAAGTCCGGATCATGGCCTCAAGGGCAGCAGAAAAATCCTGCTGCCGGAAACGCACCCAGGCCAGGCTGTCCAGAAACGCGACATTATCCGGCTCGGCTTTTATCGCTTTGTCGATCAATTCGGCAGCAAAAGGAAGTTCGCGCTGGTAATCAGCCAAGGTATAGCCCAGGCAGTTACAGACATCAGGATTGTCGGGACTGAGCTGGTAAGCCTTGCGGAACAAAGCCAAGGCTTGCTCAATTTTTCCCAAATTTTCTGCGATCAGCCCATAACTGGTGTAAAATGAATGATTCAGCTCCACAGAGTCTGCAGCGGCCAAGGCAACTTTCTCTGCCTGGGCATAGCTCTGCAGAGCTTTCTCAGGTTCATCCAGAGAACGCCATAAAGCCGCCTGCAGCAGCCAGCCGCGGAACGGCAACTCACGTACCGGGGTCAGAAGCGCCAGCCCCATCTTCGCTTTGCCCTCCATCAGATACAACCAGGCCAGTTGCAGACGATAGTGCAAAACCGGCAGATTGCGGAAGTGCAGCCGTTCGTAGATTTCCCGGGCCTGGGCATAATCCTGCAGTTCCTGATAGGCCAACGCGATGCGCTCCAGCAAATCGTTGGGCAGTTCCGGCAAAGACAGCAGTTTTGCCGCCAGCGCCTGCAGTGCCGTACGATCCTCCAGTTTCTGCAAAACGATAAGCTTATGCTCGTACCAGAGCTGAGTATCTTTGAACTCCTCTGAACAGCTGTCCAGGAGGGTATTTAATTCATCCCATAACTCAAGCCGTCCCAGCGCCGGCAGCAGGGCCATAAACACATCCCATTGGGAGCGGCTGGAAGGTTCATTTACAATCTGTTGCAATATTGCACGTGACTCTGCTTTGGCTGCCTCCAGGCTTGCCGCCCGCGCCTCAGGCGGCAAGTCCGCCGACCGCTTCACTGCTGCCCGCAAAACAAACTCCGCCTGACAGAGTCGCAGACGCGCATCGTTGCGGATAGGTTTCCGCAGCAGCAGCCGCAACAGTTTGTCAGCTTCCTCCAAAGAGCGGGCCTGAGTCATTTCCAGCAACGCGACAGCGGCCGGGACATCCTGCCAGGCACACCGCTCCAGAAAGGCCCGCAAATGCGCGATCCCGGCAGTGGCCTGACCGGAATTCGACAACGCTTCAGAATAGGCAATATTGATAAAAGAATGCTCGGGATGCACTTTGGCGATCTTGCCCAGATCGGCCGCCAGAGCCCCCATGTCCTTGCTGGTTCCGCGCAGAAATACCAGCAGTTGAAAAGGCTGCAGGGCATCGGGCAAGGACATCAGCGCACCCACCAGATGGCCGGCAATGGCCTCCAAATCCGAACTGCGCGAATTCAGCAAATATTTCGCCCGGGCATAACTGGCCCAACCCGCAGCCTCCGAATACTCCGCCGCAGTCAAACTCCGGATGCGGTACGCAGCCGAGTCGGCAAGACACACCGCACCAGAAAGCACCGCGGCGCAAACTATTACAACCAGAAAACGGATGGAAAAGATGCTCATGGCAATGCGAGAACAAAAAAGGCTGTGTCTTAAATCGAAAACGGGGCTGGGAGAAAACTTCCCAACCCCGTCTGCAAGGCCGTTATTTGTTCTTATGGCGCTGGGCCTTAAGCTGCTTTCTCCGCTTATGCTTGGCAATCTTCTTCCGACGTTTTTTCTTTACTGAACCCATAATTTTATCCCTGCATTGTGAAAAAAACAAAACTCCATAAACACAACTAAATTGTCAAAGTTTAAATGTATATGCTGAAGCGGATTTTGCAACCCCAGACAAGCTATTTTCTGCAAAATCTTCCACTTCGCGCCGGACTGTTACCGGTGCTGACACAAAAAAAGCGCCGGTCAGAGCAGAACCGGCGCCGTACTGGTATTATTGTCAAGCTGCGAATTTATTCCACCCGTATAGCTTTTCCGAAAGTTACGTCGAAGATGCGGTCGGCAGGAGCCTTGTCAGCCTGGTCGGAATCCCAGTTCTGATGGGAGACGTGACCGTCAGCAAAGCCGAAGATATTGCCATCGTTGTGACGCATTGCCATCTTGGGGTAGTTATCTTCAGCCAAATGGTTGGCGGAAGAATAGTTATACGATGTCGAAGTATCACAAAGCACGAACAAGCCGGCATAAAGGGTAATGCTGGCAGTCGCACTCATCTCGGGTTCGAGGAAGACAATCGTCTCAGAGGGCGCTTTGACGACGGTCGCTTTGCGACCAAAGATGCGCTGATTGATGGCATAGGAGCAGGCATTATTGTCAGAATTGTATTCGACATTGTCCAGCGGGCAGTTGTAGAGACGGCGTTCCTTCAGATAGCGGTACAGAGTGCCGCCAGCAATATCCATATGCTGTCCACCAGTGCTGCTGTTGACTTGCACCCAGCCTCTGTAGCCGGGACTGTTCGCGATACCATTGGGGGGCGCACTGCCGCTTTCAGTGCCATTCACCCAAGCGGGAAAACGCTGTTCGTTGTCCTGCACGTACATGGTGGTCGCCACCATGGTGACCTGCTTGAGATTACTGGAACAGGCAGTCTGATTGGCCCGCTCCCGGGCTTTGGCCAATGCCGGCAGCAGCAACCCGGCCAGGATGGCGATGATGGCAATAACCACCAGCAGCTCAATCAAGGTAAAAAATTTCTTGTTCATAATGACTTCTCCTTATTTAATGTTAGGCAGAACCGACAAAAACACTGTAACTGCATAGGAATATAATCACTGATTACATTCAATGCAAGTCAAAAGTCAAAAATAATCCGCACCGCCAGAGCCTGTCGCTTTGGCCGCTAAACGCCAAAAGCGCAACATACCAGGGCAAGCGTCCTGGGTAACCGTCTCACCGATCGAGCCCCAACGGGGCAAGACATACCAGCCCAGGGCAAGCGTCCTGGGTAACCGTCTCACCGATCGAGCCCCAACGGGGCAAGACATACCAGCCCAGGGCAAGC